>NZ_JBTNDB010000015.1:0-90826 GCF_054511175.1 Arthrobacter sp. Sr24
AAAAAAAACAGTTTTTTTTTTGGGGGTGGTGTCATCGCCGGCGCCCCCCCCACCCCAGGGGCCCCCGACCGAACCCGCACCAGCGGATTCGGTCGGGGAAGGCATGGGGTTAGATCAAGCCCGTGCGCTCAAGGATGACCTTGATTGCTGCGGTCTCATCTTCGTCCAGCGCGAGCATCGGAGCGCTCATGACATTGGTCTTGATGATGCCCATCAGGACCAAGGCGGTCTTGAAGGCGCCCAAGCCTGCAGCGTTGCCGGAAACACGGCCCGGCTTCGGGGTGTAAACGATGTTGAAGACATCGGCAATGCGGTCCTGCTCTGCAGCGGCACCGGCCCAGTCGCCAGCTACGGAGAGATCGTACAGGCGGCGGTAAGCGGCCGGGTCAACGTTACCCAGGCCCGGAACAACGCCCTGGGCGCCGCCCAAGAGTGCACCGTCAACAACCACTTCGTGGCCGGTGAAGATGTCGAAGTTCGGGATGTCCTTGGCGCCGATGAGCAGCTGGCGGAAGGAAACGTCGTCACCGGAGGAATCCTTGACACCGGCGATGACGCCTTCGCGGCCCAGCTCCAAGAGCAGGTCAGTGGGCATCTTGAAGTGGGTGCGAACCGGGACGTCGTAGACGAACAACGGCACGTCAACAGCGGCAGCAACCGTGCGGATGTGGCGGCCGGTCTCTTCGGCGTTGCTGATGGCGTAGTACTGGCTGGTGGCCACGATGCCGTCGGCGCCGAGGGAAACCATGCGCTGGGCTTCTTCAACGACACGGTTGGTGGTCTGCTCAACAGCGCCTACCAACAGGGGAACCTGACCGGCGTTGACGCCGGCGATGGTGGCCATCACGGTGTCGCGCTCGGCGTTGGTCAGGTGGGTGACTTCGCCGGAGGAGCCGTTGACGAACAGGCCGGTCACGCCGCCTTCGAGCAGGTGGCGGGTGAGGTTTTCCAGCGAGGGGACGTCAATGGCGCCATCAGCTGTGCGGGGGGTGCAGACGGGAGGGATAACGCCCTGGAAACGGGTAGCGACGGTAGTCACGTGAATTGCTCCAAATTTGTATTGATTGAGTGAAAAATTAGATGTGAAGAAGTGACGGCGCAGCGCCGAGGAGCTTCTTCGTGTAGTCACTGCTGGGGTTGTCGAAGATCTGCTCCGCGGAGCCTTCTTCCACGATTTTCCCGTAGTACATGACTGCAATGCGGTCGGATACGTAGCGGACCGTCTGGATGTCATGGCTGATGAAGACCATGCCCAGATTCAGTTCGCGCTTCAGATCCGAGAGCAAGTTCAAAACCTGGGCGCGGACGGAAACATCCAGCGCGGAGGTGGGTTCATCGGCCACGATGATGTCCGGATCCAGCGCCAATGCGCGGGCAATAGCCACACGCTGACGCTGTCCACCGGAAACTTGCGACGGCGTGACCTCGGCTGCCGACTGCGGCAAACCAACCAGCGAGAGCAGTTCCGCGACCTTGGCCAGGCGGGATGCGCCGTTGCCAATGCCGTGAATGGTCAGCGGGTCAACCAGGATGTCCTGGATGGTCATGCGCGGGTTCAGCGCGGTTGAAGGGTCTTGAAAGACCACGGACACCGAGCGGCCGAATTCCTTGCGCATGGCGGCGTTCCGCTTGATGGCCGGTTTGCCATGGAAGAGCACTTGACCCGAGGTGGGCGTCTGCAACCCAACCAGCACGGAGGCCAAAGTTGATTTGCCACAGCCGGACTCGCCCACAATGCCAACGGTTTCGCCACGGCTGATGGAGAAATCCACGCCATTGACAGCCTTGACATAACTGGGCTTGAACAGGCTTCCGGAACGGGTCCGGTGATGGACGTGCAGGTCCTTCAACTCAATGACAGGTGTCTTGCCGCTGGCGGCTGCTCCTGATGCGTGCTTGCTCATGAGGCACCTTCCATATCTGCTCCGGTGGAAACCGTGGGGGCATCTTCTGATCTGTGGCTTGCCCAGAAATGCTCAATTGTCTTGCCGTCGCGGACAACAGGAACAAAGGACAGCTTCTGGGCGGGGTCAGCGTCGGGACGCTGGGAACGGCTTGCGAAACGATCGCCGTTGGCAAACTCACGCGGTGAGGGAACCGTGCCGGGGATCTGGTGCAGGCGGGCGGCGTCGGACTCAATGGAGAGTACGGCACCCAACAGTCCACGGGTGTATTCGTGGGTGGGGTGTGCCAGCAGTTCCGAAGCTTGACCGGATTCAACAACCTGGCCGGCGTACATGACGGTGATCTTGTGCGCCAGTGAAGCGACCAAGGCCAGGTCATGACTAACAAACACCATGGCGAAACCGAGCTGCTCGCGCAGTTCGTTCAACAGATCAACAACCTGCTTCTGAACTGTCACATCCAAGGCGGTGGTGGGCTCATCGGCGACCACAATCTTGGGTGAACGCGACAGTGCCATGGCGATCAAAACGCGCTGACGCTGGCCACCAGAAAGCTCATGCGGGTAGCTCTTGAGGGTTCGTACGGGATCGAGCTTGACCAATTCGAGCAGTTCTGCCGGGGTCTTGCGGCCGTTGCGGCGGGTGAGCTGCAACATCTGATCCTTGATCAGCATGGACGGGTTGAGGGAGCTCAACGCATCCTGGTAGACCATGGCGATCTGCTCGCCGCGCAAACCTTCGTAGGCCTTTGCTGAGCTGTGCTTGGTCGCAGGGTCGAGAAGTTCCTTGCCATCAAATTTGATGGAACCGGTGACCTCGGCGGTCTTGGGCAACAATCCCATGACAGCCAGTGAGGTGATGGACTTGCCGCAACCGGATTCACCCACCAGACCCATGGTCTCGCCTTCACGCACTGTGAAGGAGACGTCATCAACAATGGCCGTTTGGTCAAAGCGGCCGGGGAAGCGGATCGAGAGGTTCTTCACTTCAAGGATCACGCGAGCGTCGGAGTCAACCTGCGGGAGACGGTCCGAGCGGGACAGTTCCACAGCCTGCAGGCGGAGCAGTTCGGCATCCAGTGCAGCGAAAGGGTTCTCAATCACTGCGCGGGCAGCAGCATCAGCCTTGGCGAGCGCCAGAGCGGCAGCTGCCGAACCGTCGTCGTCCTTCACCGGAGCAGCCTTCTTGATGCGCGGGTTCACCATCGCATCGGTGAGGCCTTCCGCCAGAATGTTCAGTGCCAAAACCGTCAGCAAGATGACCAGACCGGCAAAGGTGGTTGCCCACCAGCCGCCGGAGAGGACCAGGTTGCGGCCGTAGGAGATGACGTTACCCCAGCTGGGATCGGGGTCCTGAATACCAGCGCCCAAGAAGGACAAGGAGGCTTCGAGGATGATCGCGTCGGCCACCATGACTGTGGCAAACACCAAAACGGGCGCGGCGGTGTTACGCACAATGTGCTTGAGCATGATGTATGTACGGCCAGCACCAATGACGCGCTCGGCACGAACGTAGTCTTCGCCGTACTGCGAGAGCACATTGGCGCGGACCACGCGGGCCAGCTGCGGGGTGTAGATGATGGCGATGGACAAGATGATGGTGGGGACCGAGTTGCCGAAGGAGGTCAGCAATACGGCGGCCAGGGCGATACCCGGGAACGCCATCAGGATGTCCATGATGCGCATGATGATTTCGTTGACGGCCTTGGAGGAGGTGGCCGCCAAGGCACCCAAGGTGGCGCCGATAATGATGGCCAGGGCAACAGAGCCAAGACCAATCATCAACGATGCCTGGGCGCCGTACATCAGACGCGAAAGAATATCGCGACCAATACGGTCAGTACCAAACCAGTGCGTGCCGTTGGGAGCTTGGGCTGGATCGCCGGTCTCCAGCGGATCATGCGGGGCAATGAATGGTGCCAAAATGGCGACGAGGGCAATGAAGACCAGGAAGAGTAACGCCAGTTTAGAACCAAAGGACAGAGCCTTGAAGCGCAGGCCTGGCGCGCTGAGCCGTTCGGCTAGTTTGCTACGCATGACTTAGACCGTCCTGATTCTGGGGTTGATGAGCAGGTAAAGTAGGTCCACCAAGATGTTGACCAGCACGAATGTCACGGCGATAACGAGAACAACGCCTTGGACCAGGTTCGTGTCAACGCTGGTGATGCCGTTGAGGATCTGCTGTCCCATGCCGGGCAAGGAGAAGATCATTTCAATAACGACGGCGCCACCGAGCAGGTAGCCAACGCGCAGACCCAACACGGTCACCGGCGTAACAAGGGCGTTGCGGAGCACGTTCTGGGAGACAACGGTCCGGTAGGGCACGCCGTTGCCGATCGCAGTACGGACGTAATCGCGGTCAAGTTCCTCAACCATGGAGGTACGCACCACGCGGATCAGAGATGCCGAAACGGGGATCGCAAGGGCCAAGGCCGGAAGGGCCATGGAGCTGAGCCAGCCGCCAAAACCGTCGTCCGGGTCGGCGAGACCGCCGGAGGGGAACCAGGATTTGTCGCCCAGTGCGAACCACTGGATGAGCAGAATGCCCAACCAGAAAGACGGCGTGGCAATGGCTGCGACGGAGAACACGCGGATAGCTTGATCTACCCAAGTGTCGCGGTACAGGGCTGCGAGGACGCCGAAGACTAGCGAGATGACAACGGCGATAATGACGCCCAGGAAGGTCAACTGCAAGGTCACGGGGAAAGCGCTGGCGATCACTTCAGTGATGGGCTTTGCTGGCGGCAGCGTGGTGCCGAAGTCTCCCGTAATGAGTTTGCCCAGGTAGTGGAAGTATTGAAGGAAGAGGGGATCGTTTAATCCGTTGACCTCGCGGTATTGGTCGAGGGCCTCTTTTGAGGCGCCTTCACCCAAGGCTGCTACGGCACGGTCGCCAGGCGCGAACTGCAGCACCACGAAGACGAGCAGGGTTACACCCAGGATCATCAACGGTAGTGCTGCGAGCCGGCGTCCCAGCAGTCGCAAAAAGTTTGCCAATGTACTTACTCCGGTTCTATTTGCAACAGCACAGAAGGGGGAACTGTGTGCTGCATCATAGGATAAATGGTTTCAGACCAGAGGGGCCGTGGCCAAGGAGCGGCCACAGCCCCTCTGGTCTGTGTTGAAACGGTCTAGCTATGCCGTGCGGCCAACTCCGACGAAGGACATGCCCGTGGTGGGCAGCGGCGCGAAGCCGGTGAGCGTCTTGGAATCCCAAGCTGTGGGCAGCTTGCGGTGGAAGATCGGGTACAGCGGAGCTTCTTCAGCAATGATGTTGATGATCTCGCTGTAGAGCTTCTTGGCGTCTGCCTCGGGTGCAGCCAAAGCGGCATCCAGCTTGGTCTGAACTTCCTTGTACTCTGCGGAATCGCTCCAGCCAAAGCGGTTCTTGGCCCAGGTGTCGCCGCGGTAGAACCAGCTCAGCAGGATGTCTGCGTCGTTGCCGAAGACAGAGGGATCGCCGGGGGCGGCCAGGATATCGAAGTTCAGGCCACCAACCTTCTCCGGGCCGTAAACAGCCGAGGAGGCCAAGGGCTCCAGCGTGGTCTGAACACCAATGGCGTCCCAGTTCTTCTTGATGAGCGGGATAACGTCCTTGACCCAAGCGGTGTCGGTGCTGGTCAGGGTAACCTTCAGGTCCTTGACCCCGGCTGCTTCCAACAAGGACTTGGCCTTGTCAGCGTCAAAGCCGTAAACGGTGGCAGCCTTCTGGTAGTTGGCGCTTCCCTCTTGGAAGTAGGAGGTTGCAGCGGCTGCGTTGCCCAAGAGTGCGGTCTTGATGATCGCATCCTTGTCCAGTGCGTAATGCAGCGCCTGGCGGACTTCCTTCTTATCGAAGGGAGCCTTGGAGAGGTTGAACATGAGGAACATGAGACCGAAGGACTGGACCGACTCAACGTCAACCTTGCCCTTGAGTGCGTCAACGTCCAAGTAGGGGACATCCTCAATGGCCTGAACGCGGCCGGACTGCATAGCGGTAACGCGTGCTGAAGCATCAGAGAGCAGGAACCAGGTCATGTCCTTGGCCAGTGCAGGCTTGGGGCCGTTGTAATCGTCGTTGCGAGCGAAGACGATCTTGTCGTCCTTGGCTGCGGAAACGAACTTGTACGGGCCGGTACCAACGGGATTGGCGTCGAAAGCAACCTGATCTGCGGAAGCAACAGCCTTGGGAACAACCTTGACCACGGAGATGCGCGGGCCGAAACCAGCGAATGCAGTGTTCAACTTGAACTCAACTGTCTTCTCATCCACGACCTTGACGCTGTCAATGAAGAAGATGAACTGTGCGAACAGGGCCTTGTTGGCCGGGTCCAGAACACGCTCGAAGGAGTACGCCACGTCCTCGGTGGTGACCGGGGTACCGTCGTGGAACTTGGCGCCGTCGCGGATAGTGGCCTGCCAGGTGAGGTCATCGATCTGCTTGGGATCTTCCTTAGCCAAGGCGTTGTAGGGCTCACGCGTTGCCGGGTGAAGTTCAACAAGACCTTCGAAGATGTGCAGGTTGGCAGCCAAGGGAGTGGCGCCCGAGGAGCTCATGGGATCAAAGCCGGTGGACAGCGAGTAAGAGATGCCAGCTTCGATGCTGAGATCCGTGTTTGCTGCTCCGGTGGATTCCGTACCGGTGTTGGTTTCGTCGGAGGAGCCGCAAGCGGCCAGGGTGGCGGTGAAGGCCGTTGCTGCGCCAAGGACGCCAGCGGCCTTGAGGAAGGTGCGCCGCGAAGCCGGGGTCGCAGGCAGGTTCTGAAGAGTATTGCTCATTCTGTTGACTCACCATTTCGTCTATTAGTTATCGGATGTAGGACGTCCGATGCTTATAATGAAACTGTAATAGCGATCACACGGGTTGGTCAAATGCTTTGAGGTCTCATTTTGGTATCCATGCCTCTGAGCTGGCATATAGCAGTGTTGCCGCCACGCCGTTGCTTGGCGGTAGCGTGTCAGATCATAGGACCCTGTTCGGACATCCGATATCCTATGGTCTGGATCACTTGGGCGCGCAGGTGGCGGCATGGCCCATAAATGGCGCTATTACAACGTTTAGGTTTGACGGCGGTTGGAGCGAGTCTGTTCCAAGGTTTCGCCAGTGAAGTGATAAATGCCAGTCCCGGCAGTGTTAGTTTCTGAGGAGTTTTGTTGCCTATTTCAACGGTTGTCCCAAGGGCCCGGTTCAGTGCACAGGCGCGGCTGCGCGCCCTACAAGCTGACATCATGGAGCTCATACTTGACCGGGATCTGGCTGCAGGAGACCCGATGCCCACCGAGAGTGAGCTCTGTGAAGTTCTCGGTGTGGGGCGCAATACCCTTCGTGAATCACTCAAAGTCCTGCAGGCCCTGGGTGTCATTGAAATCCGACACGGATTTGGCATGTTTGTGGCACCCAGTAATTTCGACGCTCTGGCCGATGGCCTGACTTTCCGTGGCCGACTGTCGCTGCGCCACGAAGGTTTGGAAGCGTTGCAGCTGGTGGATATCCGCCAAGCCCTCGAATCTGGTCTGATCAGCTCCTCTATTGCGTTGGTCAGCCCCGAACACCTAGCGCTTATTGAAGCCACCGTGGTCAAGATGGAGGAACTGGCAGCGCGGGCCGAACCATTTGCGGAGACCGACGCCGAATTCCATCGCCTATTGTTCGAACCGCTGGGCAATGATCTGCTGATGAACCTCATGAGCGTTTTCTGGAAGGTCTACAGGAAAATCCACGTGGAAATCGGTACCGACGGGCTGGATCTAGTGCACACCGCGGGCGAACACCGGGCAATCTACGACGCCGTTGTTGCTAAGGACGGACCGCAGGCCGCGGAGCTGCTCACCCGCCACTTCGACGGCATTCGCAAGAAGATCAGGAAGTTTGTCGAGCCCGAGTAGTCCCCGACTCGCTGGCCCGGTGAATCTCCGACAAATCTCCGACGAGGTTAATCTGACGAGGTTGACCGGGACCATGGAGCCCGTGGGCCCAGCCCCGGCTTTGCGCCAGCTGGCCCTTCTCCCGCTCCCAGCCCCGGCTTTGCGCCATACTGTGATGCATGAGTGTGCGAAAAGTTGTCTTGGGTGATCTCGAAATCATCACGACCGACACCGATAAGGTCGCCGACCGTACCTTCTTGCTGGTGCACGGCATTGGTATGGGCATCTCCTATTTCGCTCAACTCAGTTCCGAGCTGGAATCCTATGGCCGGGTGGTGGCCATTGACCTGCCCGGATTTGGTGATGCAGCCGAACCTGAAGCCGCTATGACCATGGCCCAAATGGGTGCCCTATTGGTCGAATTCGTCGAGGTTGAGGAACTTGGTAGACCGGTATTGGTGGGTCATTCCATGGGTACCCAGGTCGTTGCCGAGGCCGCCGCTCAGCGTCCGGAGCTGTTCCCAGAACTGGTGCTCGTGGCGCCCACCGTCAATCGTGTGGAACGCAGCATCAGGGCGCAGAGTTGGCGCATGATGCAGGACCTCTTTGGAGAGAGCCCCCGCGTCGTTTACCTTGGTGCCCAAAATTACGCCAAAACGGGACCGCGCTGGTTCGGCAAGAAGCTTCGGGCCATGATGACCCACACCGTCGAAGACACCCTGCCGCAGATTCAAGCGCACACACTGGTGATCCGGGGTAGCCGCGACCGAATCTGCCCGCGGAGCTGGGTCGAGGAAGTCACCGCGTTGATCCCGGACGCCACCATGGTGGAAGTTGCCGGTCGCGGCCACGAAACCATGGTCAAGGACGGTGCGTGCGTGGCCGGGTATATTGTGGCGCACGTGGGAGCTGCATGACATCCGTGCAGCAGCTGGGTTGGTGGACTCTGGACTACCTGTACGCGGGCCGGCAACAGCTCGCGTCCCTCTTCCGCGCCAGCCTCCCTGCCCGGTATGGTGCCGGTGATCCCGGTTTACCGCTGGTGGTGCTCTTGCCCGGCGTGTACGAAGGATGGCTGTTCCTCGAGCCCGCTGCCGCCCGGATAAACGCTCTGGGCTACCGGGTAGTTTCAGTCCCTGGTCTTGGCCTAAACCTTCGATCCCTGCCGGATTCTGCGGCCCTGGTCACCAAATTTCTCTCCCAGCTGGGGGAGTCGGAGGGTGACTCTGGGTGCATCTTGGTGGCGCATAGCAAGGGTGGGCTGATTGGCAAGCGGGTCATGCTTGATGCCGTGCTGTCCCATGACACCGCCCTGAAACACGACGCCGGAGCAACGGTGCCAGCCCCATCCTCCCCAGTGGATGTACTGGGGCTGGTATCGGTGGCAACTCCCTATTCCGGTTCGCCCTATGCCAGGTACTTGCTGTCTCGTACCTTGCGGGATTTCTCTCCGATGGATGCTGCACTGCTGGCGCTTCAGGCCGAGACGGCGCTGAATCACAAGGTCTTTTCGATCTATCCGGAATTCGATCCACACATCCCCGGTGGAAGCGCCTTGGACGGCGCCGTCAATATTGAGCTGCCGGTGGCCGGTCACTTCCGCACCCTGCGAGATGAAACTGTCCTGAATGCTGTCACAAAAGCCGTCGAGATACTCGCAGCAGGGCGCTAGCCCCCTAACTCGCTGTCCTTTTTTGCTTTCTGGGCCCTTCCTGGACGCGAGACCTCACGTTTGGCCCCCTCCGAGGCCGTGAGGGGGCCAAACGTGAGGTCTCGCGGAAGCCCGCGGAGCCCGGAAGTCGGCGCCAAGACCGTATAAGACCAGGGGTCGAGTTGGTGGTTAAACAAAAGAGTCCCAAGCCGAAGCTTGGGACTCTTTTATCAAGTGCGCGCGAAGGGATTCGAACCCCCAACCTTCTGATCCGTAGTCAGATGCTCTATCCGTTGAGCTACGCACGCATATTTTGTTTCTTTGTTTCTTTGTTGACCCTCGGGCCGTGAATAACTCTAACCCACCTTGGGCGGAGAGTACAAATCGAAGTGGTTCTAAATCGCGGTGTTCCCCGCCACTAGACCGGTATAGGTGACGTAGGTCACTTTTGGTAACGATCACAAAGTTGGAAAAGACCTAGATCCTGCGGAATCTATGGCACCCCCGAGGGGCATGTCCCATGTCCCATGCTGTCGACGGTCCAAAAACGAGTCATAGCATTTAGACACCACCTACCACCCAATGAAGGGAAACACGATGGGCCACGCGCCAGTGCAGGAATCCGTTGAGCAGGCAATGACTACCCACGAGGGCCTTGCCGCCTGGGTGGCTGAGGTTGCTGCTTTGACCTTGCCGGATAGCATCCGCTGGGTAGACGGGTCTGCGCAGGAATATGCCCTGTTGACGGACAACTTGGTAAACGAAGGCACCTTCACTCGCCTGAACCCGGAACTGTTCCCCAATTCCTTCGCAGCCTTCTCGGATCCCAAAGATGTGGCCCGCGTTGAGGATCGCACCTTCATCTGCTCCGAAAAGGAGCGAGATGCGGGTTTCACCAATAACTGGATGGACCCAGCCGCTATGAAGGCGATCCTGGAAGAAAAGTTCGCTGGCAGCATGCGCGGTCGCATCATGTACGTCATCCCGTTTGTTATGGGCTCGATCGATGCCGAAGATCCCAAGTTCGGGGTGGAGATCACTGACTCCGCCTACGTGGTGGCTTCCATGCGCATCATGGCCACCATCGGCACCAATGTTCTGCGCAAGATCGAAGACACCAATGCCTTCTTCGTCCCGGCGCTACATTCCGTAGGAGCTCCGTTGGTAGACGGCGAGAAGGATGTCCCATGGCCTTGCAATGAAGAGAAGTGGATTGTGCACTTCCCTGAAGAGCGCTCCATCTTCTCGTTTGGCTCGGGTTACGGCGGAAACGCGCTGCTGGGCAAGAAGTGCTTTGCGCTGCGCATCGCCTCGGTCATGGCTCGAGATGAGGGCTGGCTCGCAGAGCATATGCTGATCCTCAAGCTCATCAGCCCGGAGCAGAAGACCTACCACGTGGCCGCTGCTTTCCCCTCGGCCTGTGGCAAGACCAACCTAGCCCTACTGGAGCCGACCATCCCGGGATGGAAGGCCGAGACCCTTGGCGATGACATCAACTGGATGCGCTTTGGCAAGGAGGGTGAGCTGCGTGCAGTAAACCCGGAAGCTGGTCTTTTCGGCGTTGCTCCAGGTACGGGCTGGGCCACCAACCCCAATGCCATGGCTGCGATCGTCAAGGGCAACTCCATCTTCACCAATGTTGCTTTGACTGACGACGGCGGAGTGTGGTGGGAAGGCATGACTACCGAGGTGCCCGCTCACTTAACCGATTGGCAGGGGCAGGATTGGACGCCGGATTCGGGCCGGACCGCCGCGCACCCTAACTCGCGCTTCGCCACCCCGATCGATCAGGTCGATATGTTGTCAAAGGACTACTTCAGCCCAGAGGGTGTTGAAATCAGCGCCATCCTCTTCGGTGGCCGCCGTAAGACGACAATCCCCTTGGTCACCGAAGCTCGGGACTGGACCCACGGTATTTTCATGGGTTCCACGCTCTCCTCAGAAACTACCGCTGCTGCTACTGGCGCCGTAGGCGTAGTGCGCCGCGACCCCATGGCTATGTTGCCGTTCATCGGCTACGACGCCGGCGACTACCTCAACCACTGGATCAATCTCTCAGCCAAGGGAAACCAGGCCCGGCTGCCTAAGATCTTCTTGGTCAACTGGTTCCGTCGCACGGAAACTGGTGGCTTCGCATGGCCCGGATTCGGCGAAAACAGCCGCGTGCTCAAGTGGGCCATGGAGCGCATCGAAGGTAAAGCCGACGCCGTGGAAACACCTATCGGCTTCATCCCGACCCCTGATGCGATTGATATCGAGGGCTTGGATGTAACGGAGCCGGACTTGAAGGAAGCCCTGAGAGTGGTTCCGGCTGAATGGGAGGCAGAGCTGAAGGGTATTGATGAGTGGTACGCCCGCTTCGGCGACTCCCTTCCGGCCGCGTTGTCCGCTGAACTCAGCAGCCTGAAGGAACGCTTCGCCGCCTAACCACGTCTGAAGTCGAGCAATGCCGCCGATAATGCTCCACGCCGCTGACATATCAACGGCGTGGAGCATTATCGGCGGCATTTTTGCGTGGCGGTGGGGGGCCGACAGCCGAAGCCTTGCCTGCTGTGCTTATGCGGCGGTGCCGGCCAGCCAAACGTCGGGGCCGAAGACCTCGTAGTGGATCTTCGTCGACGGAATACCGGCTTCGATGGCCTGGTTGCGGATCGCCTTCATGAACGGCAGGGGACCGCACACATACATGGAAGCGTCGGTCGGCAGCTCTAGACCGTCAAGGGTCATGAAGCCCTTGTTGAAGCCCTCGGTGGGCTCCTCCAACCAGAGCTGCAATTTGGCGCCGTCGATGGCGTCAACATCAGCAGTCATCTGCTCGCGCAGGGCCCAGGCCTCGAGATTCTTCTCAGCGTGCAGCACCAGAACTTCGCGGTCCGCGCCTGCCGTGGCCAATGCCCGGAGCGCCGACGCGGAGGGGGTGCAGCCGATCCCTGCCGTTGCAAACACAACCGGGCCTTCGCCGTCGAGTGTCACATCGCCGTAAGGGTTGGACAGTTCGACGACGTCTCCGACCTTTACATCGCGGTGCAGCACGGGTGAGACCTCGCCGCCGTCGTCGCGCTTGGTAGTGAAAACGCGGCGGGTGGTGGCTTCCACATCAGCTGACAGTGAGTACTGGCGGACCTGCAGCAGGCCGTCTGGAAGGGCCACCTTGACGCTGACAAACTGGCCCGGACGGGCAACGGTGACCGGGGTGGAATCGGCAGGCTCGAGCACAAACGTCATGGCGTCGGTGCCGGCAGGATTCTTCTCAATGACCCTCCAAGGCATCCACATTTGATCGTTGGCCTGGAGAGCGTAGAGGCCCTTTTCAATCTTGATCAGGGCGTTGGCCATGAGCCAGTACACCTCGGTCCAAGCTTCGGCGATTTCGGCCGTGATGACATCGGCAAGCTCTTCGGCAATGGCTTCGAAGAGGTACTTGTAGACGATCTGGTACTGGTCTTCGGTGATGCCCAAGGCCGTGTGCTTGTGGGCGATTCGGCTGAGTAACTGCTCCGGAATAAGGTTCGGATTGGCCACCAATGCTGAGGCGAAACCGGCAATGGAAGCTGCTAGAGCCTTTTGCTGCTCCCCGTTGTTCTGGTTCGCGCGGCTGAATAATCCGTCGAGGAGTTCAGGGTGTGCGGCAAACATGCGGCTGTAGAAGTTCGGGGTGATGACGCCCAAACGCGAACCGACCAAAGGCAGCGTGGCTTCAATGAGTGGTCGCGATTTTTCCGAAAGCATCTTTACTCCTTGGGTAAAAGTCATGGTGACAAATCCAAAGTAGCATTTTAAATGCGAGTTTAAATCTACAACTTCTACGAGATGTAGAAAAATGCTGACGCGCCGCGGTTTAGTTCGGGCGCGATGTGCTTAAGCTCACAGGGATTGGACCTTGGTTGGTCTTCCCGGCAAGACTGTAAATGGTCACATTATCTAGCGAAGTGTAGAATGCCTCGCGAGCATGATTGAGGGCTCCGCGCAGGCCGCAATCATGCACCAAGGGGCAGTCGCCCATGTCGGTTTGGCATCCTGCGACGTCCGAATGGTCATCGAGCACACGCAGTACCCGCCCCACAGTGGCCTGTTTACCTGCGGGGGAAATGCGCACGCCACCGCTGCGACCACGGATGGCCTCCACGAGACCCATTTGGCGCAATTTGAGCACGGCTTTGCTGACGTGGTTGTAGGGGGTTCCTACCTGTTCGGCGAGTTCGCGCGTGGTGGGCAGGTCGTTCTCGGGCATGGAACTGAGCACCATCAGGAGCCGCAAGCTCACATCCGAAAACGAGTTAATCCGCATGATTTATTGCCATATCGTGATCTCGCCGGCTTCTAGGAAAGGATCGCCGAATTCCCATCCGGTGGGCGTTTGGCGGTAGGGTCGCACCGCCGAAACGCTCACTCCCGTGCTGTGCTCGGCCATCACGTGGATGGCGTCGGTAGCATCGTCCGGCAAATTGATATCACAGACGACGGCGGCCGCCCGGTTTTGTTCGCGCTGCTGGCGAAGTGCCTCGAACAGGTCAGCCACCATCTCATCGGCGTCCAGCTCTTCCTCACCTTCGCCTTCGACGGCGTTGGGGGAAACCGCCACCAAGTTCAGATCATCCTCGTGAGTGAGAACCAGACCCACCGGGAGGAATGCGCCATGAGACTCAAGCTGATCTCCGGCTACGCCCAACGCGGTGCCGATGAGCTTGTTTAGATCATCTTGCACCAGCTTGTCTGTTTTAGCCTGTGCTGTTTCAGCCTGTTCTGGCTGCTTAGCCTGTTCGGCCGGCGCTGACATGTCGGGGGTGTTTGACTCCATGGAGACTCCTGTACAAGTGCGGATGTGATGTTGCTGTGCGATTAGTTCTGAGCTGCCAGCTGCCAAGCTGCCAAGCCGTCAGGGTGTCGGATTACTGCCGGACTAGTTCGAGGACGGCGTCGCGGATGTCGGCCATGGTGGTGGCGTCGATGGCTTCGGCGTTTAGGCGTAGGAAGGGCTCTGTGTTGGAGGCGCGGAGGTTGAACCACCAGGAGCCGTCCTGGGCGGTGAACGTGATGCCGTCTAGTTCATCTATTACTACGTCATCGCGGGTGTAGGTGGCGCGGACGCGGGCTACTGCGGCGGGGACGTCCGCGAGTTGTGAGTTGATCTCTCCGCTGGAAACGTAGGGCTCGTACTCGCGGCCCAGTTCGGACAGCGGGCCGTCCTGCTCCCCTAGGGCGGCCAGTACATGCATGGCGGCCAACATGCCGGTATCTGCGTTGAAGAAGTCACGGAAGTAGTAATGAGCGGAGTGTTCGCCACCAAAAACGGCGCCCTCGGCGGCCATCGTGGCCTTGATGAAGGAGTGGCCCACACGCGTACGGACAGCCCGGCCGCCGTCCTGGGTGATTAGTTCCGGCACTGCGCGGGAGGTGATCAGGTTGTGGATCACGGTGGGGTGTTTCTCCCCTAACGCCTTCGCGCGGGCAATTTCGCGCCGGGCTACCAACGCGGTAACGGCCGACGGTGACACGGGAGCTCCCAGTTCATCGATGACGAAGCAACGGTCAGCGTCGCCGTCGAACGCCAGGCCAATATCCGCACCATGAGCTACCACGGCGGCCTGCAGGTCCACTAGGTTGGCCGGCTCCAGTGGGTTCGCGGGGTGGTTCGGGAAGGTGCCGTCGAGCTCAAAATAGAGCGGGATGATCTCAAAGGGCAGCTCGGGGAGCAAAGTGTTGCCCAGGACGGCGGGGGTGGTCATGCCGGCCATACCGTTGCCGGCGTCGACCACAATCTTTAGCGGGCGCGAGCCGGAGAGATCTACCAGTTTGCGCAGGTATTCCGAGTATTCCTTGAGGACATCTGCGGTGCCAATGGCGCCCACGGTCTCAACGTCGGAGGGGATGCCATCGGCCAAGTATTGCTGGGCCAGGTCGCGGATCGCGGTGAGTCCGGTTTCTGAGGAAACGGGGACGGCGCCGGGCTTGGTCATCTTCATGCCGTTGTATTCGGCCGGGTTGTGGCTGGCGGTGAAAACCACGCCAGCAGCCTTGTACACGCCCGAGGCGAAGTACAGCTCATCGGTGGAGATCAGGCCCAACAATTGCACGTTGGCGCCGCGCCCGGCAGCACCCTCGGCAAAGGCTTGGGAGAACTCGGGGGAGGAAGGGCGCATATCCCCGCCCACGAGAACGTTCTGGCCCGCGAGCCCCAGCACCTCGACAAAAGCAGCACCCACGGCCTTGACCGAGGCAGCGGTAATGCTCTTGCCAACGATCCCGCGCACGTCATACGCCTTGAACGAAGTGGATAGGTCAACCGGCGAAATATCTTCAGTAGTCACCCTGCCATCCTACCGCTGGGTACCAAACGCTGAAGTTGTCCACAGTTTGCACTCAGGGGCAGGCGGATGTCGGTGGCCGCTGGAATACTGGGGAGTATGACAACGCAACCAGCTTCCGCCACGTCCGCCACATCTAACAGTGTTCTCCCTTCCGCAACCAGAAGCCAGGCGCTGGAGGTACTGCGGGCACTGGTGGGCAGGCCAGATGCCGATTTTCATGACGGCCAGTATGAGGCCATCGAGGCACTGGTCGACGCCGGACGCCGCGCCTTAGTTGTTCAGCGCACCGGTTGGGGAAAGTCAGCCGTGTACTTTGTGGCGTCGTTGCTCTTGCGGGCCCGCGGCGCTGGCCCCACCTTGATTGTCTCGCCGCTCTTGGCGCTGATGCGTGATCAGGTGGCCGCCGCCGAGCGGGCTGGGGTGCGGGCCATGGCCATTAATTCCGCCAATGCAACGGAATGGGGAGAGATCTCTGCTGCCTTGGCTGCCGATGAGGTTGACGTGCTGCTGGTATCCCCGGAACGGCTGACCAACCCCTCTTTTCGGGAGAATCAGCTGCCCACGTTGATCCGCCGTACGGGACTGCTGGTGGTGGATGAAGCCCACTGCATTTCCGATTGGGGCCATGATTTCCGCCCCGACTACCGCCGCATCGCGGATCTGATCGCGCAGCTGCCTGCTGCGGTGCCGGTGCTTGCCACCACGGCCACAGCCAACTCCCGGGTTGTGGCAGATATTGAAGAGCAGCTGGGTGCCGGGGTCTTCACCATCCGCGGTCCGCTGGCTCGTAAATCGTTGCGGCTGGGAGTGCTGCGTTTGGCGGATTCCCGTGATCGCCTGGGCTGGTTGCTGACGCATCTAGCGGAACTGCCGGGCAGCGGCATCATTTACACGCTGACCGTTTCCGCAGCTGAGGACACTGCGCGTTTGTTGGCCGGGGCCGGGCATAAGGTCAAGGCGTACACAGGGCGCACCGACACCATGGAACGCGAAGCGTTGGAAGAAGCGTTGAAGAACAACCAGGTAAAGGCACTCGTGGCGACGAGTGCTCTGGGTATGGGGTTTGATAAACCAGATTTGGGATTTGTGGTGCACTTGGGAGCGCCGTCGTCCCCGGTGGCCTATTACCAGCAGGTGGGACGTGCCGGCCGTGGCAGCGCGAACGCCGATGTTTTGCTCTTGCCCGGTAGCGAGGATGCAGATATTTGGCGCTACTTTGCTACGGCCTCCATGCCGGCACAGGACAAGGCCATGGCGGTGCTCCAGACACTGGGTGAATCACCCAAGGCCATGTCCACCCCAGCGTTGGAAGCCAGAGTTGATCTGCGCCGCACCCCGCTGGAATTGCTACTGAAGGTACTCGCCGTGGATGGTGCCGTCCGCCGGGTGTCCGGTGGTTGGGAAGCTACGGGACAGCCGTGGGTTTACGACGAGGAACGGTACCGGCGGATCGCCCAAGCCCGGGTGGATGAGCAGCAGTCCATGGTGGAATACGAACGCATGGCCGGCTGCCGCATGGAGTATTTGGCTGCCGCCCTAGACGATGAAACCGCGGAACCCTGCGGTCGGTGCGATAACTGCTCGGGACGCTGGTTCAGCGGTGAGGTGATCTCCAGCGCAGCAGAGGCGGCCGGTGAGTCACTGCGGCATGCCGGGCTACCCTTAGATCCGCGGGCCATGTGGCCCACCGGGATGGACAAGCTGGGCGTCCCCGTCAAGGGCAAGCTCAAAGCCGGCGAGGTAAATTCCGCAGGCCGGATTCTTGCCAGGCTCAGTGATCTGGGGTGGGGCAATGCGCTGCGCAGTATGTTTGGCGCCGGGGCTCCTGATGCGCCCATTGATGCGGCCATGGCCCAAGCCGTGGTGGGAGTGCTGCGTGAGTGGGGACAACAGGGCTGGGAAGGTTCCGGGCGGCCGGTAGCAGTGGTTTCCATGCCGTCGCGGAACAAGCCGGTGCTTCTGCAATCTTTTGCTCAAGCGATTTGTGAGATTGGCAGGTTGCCATATTTGGGTGAGATGTCGCTGGAATTTGGTGGGCCCACGGGACAACGCGGCGGCAATAGCGCCTACCGTTTGGCAGGGGTCTGGGACCGCTTCGCTGTGGGAACGGAACTAGCCGCCGCAGTTGCCGCGCATCCGGGCCCGGTGCTCCTGCTCGATGATCTAGTGGACAGTCGCTGGAGCCTCACCGTGGCAGGCCGCGCCCTGAGGATTGCCGGGGCGGAGCAGGTACTGCCGCTAGTACTGGCCCAAGCCGGCTAAAAACGCTATCCCACCAATGGTGCGTTTCTTGGCGACGCTATCCCACAGGAACGGATGGCAAAAAAGTGGTGGCCGGACAAATGCCCGGCCACCACTTATTGATCAGCAGACTTTACTCGACCGGGCGCAGGCGCAGAGCCTGCATTCCACCGTCCACGGCAATGGAGGTGCCCGTGGTGGAACCTGACAGCGGGCTGGCAAGGTAAGCCACGGCGCCGGCGACCTCGTCGGCAGACACCAAACGGCCATGCGGCTGGCGGGCATTCAATGCTGCGCGCTCGGCGATGGGGTCCGGTGAGGAGTCCATGAGTCGGCCAATCCACGGGGTGTCGGCGGTGCCGGGGTTCACGGCGTTCACGCGGATGCCTTCTCGCAGGTGATCTGCAGCCATGGCCTGAGTTAGAGACAGCACGGCGCCCTTGGTGGCGGAGTACAGGGCGCGCTGCGGCAGTCCCGCGGTGGCGGCGATGGAGGACGTGTTCACGATCGCTGCAGCGGAAGACTTTCGCAGGTGCGGCATAGCGGCACGGGCCACGCGCACCATGCCGACTACGTTGATGTCCCAAACGCGGGCCCACTCGGCGTCGTCATTGTCTTCAACGGTGCCCTGAGCGCCGATTCCGGCGTTGTTGATCACAATATCAACGCCACCAAAAGCTGCAACAGTGCCATCAATGGCGGCCTTGATCGAGGCGTCATCGGAGACGTTGCAGACGAATCCGAGCTGGCCCTGGGGCAGTTCACCTAGGTTCAGGTCCAGGATGGAGATATTGGCGCCCATGGACTGCAACTTTGTGGCAATCGCTGCACCGATCCCGGAGGCTCCGCCGGTAATGACTGCGGTCAGATTGGTGAGTTCCTGGCTCATTTTGACCCCTGGCCGGCGCTGGTGGCGGCGGTGGTGGTGACGCGAGCAAATTCCTGGCGCTGGCGGCCCAATCCGTCAATTTCAAGTTCCACGACGTCGCCATCCTGGATGTAGGGGAAGCGGCCCGAGAGAGCTACGCCTTCGGGGGTGCCGGTCAGGATGACATCGCCCGGTTCCAGCACCATGTACTGGCTCAAGTGGTGGATCACGGTGGGCACATCGAAGATCAGATCTGCTGTGTTGGAATCCTGACGGGGTTCGCCATTGACCCAGCTCTTGAGCTGAAGGCTGTTGGCGTCCATCTCTTCGGCAGGCACAAACCACGGGCCCAATGGGGTGGACTTAGGTAGTGACTTGCCCTTGGTCCACTGGCCTGCGGCGCCAGGGATCTGGTATTCACGTTCGGAGAGGTCATTGGCTAGGACGTAACCAGCCACTGCGCCGGCAGCTTCTTCCACGGAGGAGAGGTAGCTGACCTCGCGGCCAATAATCACACCCAGCTCAACTTCCCAGTCGTACTTCTGTGCCAGCGGGGGGAGCGGAGCCACGTCGAAAGGACCCGTTACCGTGTTGTTCGGCTTCAGGAAAACCACCGGAATGGTGGGAGGCAAGGCGCCTGATTCGGCGGCATGTGCAGCGTAGTTCATGCCAATGCAGATGACGTTGTTGGGGCGAGCAACGGGTGCGCCAATGCGCAGCTCTGCGGCATTTTCCAGAACCGGAAGGGTGCCGTTTTCCAGTGCGGTGCGCAGCGCTGACAGGCCATCATTGGCCAAGAAAGCGCCGTCAATCTCGGCTGTCACCGGGCGGGCATCGTAGCTCTGCTCGGTTCCGTTGGAATCGGTGGCAATGACAACGGGAATTTCCTGGCCCAGTGCGCCAAGGCGTGCAATCTTCATGGAATTCATATCCTTACTGTGGCCGCGCGAGGGCGAGCCTGCTTGTGCGGAAACCCCTATCTAGAGGCTTAACATCTGAGCTTTTACGCTACTTTACCCACAGGAAGTGAATATTTCCGCATCTAAGGCGACATTGACATGCAAAACATCGGATGTTTAGCTTGATGTAACTTTTATTATCTTTAACACACTCCAAGGGAGCACCCGTGAGCACAATCATTGCCGTGGAAACCAGCGACGTCCGTTTTCCAACGTCCCGGGATCTGGACGGATCGGATGCCATGAACCCGGATCCGGACTACTCCGCCGCCTACCTGCGCGTGGTCACGGACAGCAGCGACGGCCATGAAGGGCACGGCTTTGTGTTCACCATTGGGCGCGGCAACGATGTGGAGACAGCAGCCATCAAGGCGCTGACCCCGTACCTCATGGGCCGCAACGTTGAAGAGCTCCTGGCCGACATGGGTGCCACGTACATGGAGTTCATCAACGACTCCCAGTTGCGTTGGCTCGGCCCGGAAAAGGGCGTCATGCACATGGCCATCGGGGCCGTGACCAACGCCCTGTGGGATCTGAAGGCTAAGCGCGCCGGTTTGCCGTTGTGGCAGCTGCTGGGCACCATGAGCCCTGAGGAAATCGTCAACTTGGTTGACTTTCGCTACCTCAGTGATGCCCTGACCCCCGAGGAAGCACTAGAGATCCTGAAGGCAGCAGAGTCTGGCCGCGAGGAGCGCATCGCCACCCTGATGGCCGAGGGCTACCCTGGCTACACCACCACCCCGGGCTGGCTGGGTTACTCGGATGAGAAACTCACCCGATTGGCTCATGAAGCAGTTGCCGATGGCTTCAAGCAGATCAAGCTCAAGGTTGGTGCTGATCTAAGCGATGACGTGCGGCGCCTGCGGACCGCACGCGCCGCCGTCGGGCCTGACATCAAGATCGCCGTTGATGCCAACCAGCGTTGGGACGTTGCCGAGGCCATCGAGTGGATGTCCCATTTGGCCGAGTTCGACATTGCCTGGATCGAGGAGCCCACCAGCCCGGACGATATTTTGGGCCATGCAGCCATTGCCCGCGGCGTTGCGCCGATCCCGGTAGCCACCGGCGAGCACGTCCAGAACCGCGTGGTGTTCAAGCAGATGCTGCAGGCGGACTCTCTGCAGGTCCTGCAGATCGATGCAGCCCGCGTGGCCGGCGTCAACGAGAACATTGCAATCTTGCTGTTGGCAGCCAAGTTCGGTGTCCGGGTCTGCCCGCATGCCGGCGGCGTT
The DNA here is from genome assembly GCF_054511175.1 of Arthrobacter sp. Sr24. Lineage (NCBI taxonomy): Bacteria > Bacillati > Actinomycetota > Actinomycetes > Micrococcales > Micrococcaceae > Arthrobacter > Arthrobacter sp. Sr24. Next base: position 21,007 of record NZ_JBTNDB010000015.1, read on the forward strand.
GGCCTGTGCGAGGCCGTCCAGCACCTGTCCATGTTTGATTTCGTAGCAGTCTCCGGCAAGAAGGATGACCGCATGATCGAATTCGTGGACCACCTCCACGAGCACTTCATCACCCCGATCGACGTTCACGACGGTTGCTACTGGCCGCCGGTGACTCCCGGTGGCGGCAGCGAAATGCACGCAGCCTCCGTAGCCGAGTACACCTTCCCGGACGGCGCCTTCTGGGTCGCCGACGCCGCAGTACAGGCCGCAGCCGTCACCGAAGCTGCCGCGGAACTGGTCTAAGAGCCATGACGCGCCGGGCCGCCTCCCCGCAGATTGTCATCCCGCACGCTCCTTGGTTTACCGAGGACCGGATGGGCATGTTTGTGCACTGGGGACTGTATTCCCTGGCTGCCCGGCACGAATGGGTCATGAACTACGAGGAAATTGCGGTAGAGGATTACCGCAAGTACTTTGAGCATTTTGATCCGGACCTCTACGATCCACGCGAGTGGGCCGCGGCCGCCAAGAACGCTGGCATGAAGTACGTGGTACTGACCACCAAACACCATGATGGGTTTGCGCTGTGGGATTCTGCTCTCACGGACTACAAATCAACGAATACTCCGTGCGGGCAGGATCTCCTCACCCCGTATGTTGCGGCACTGCGCGAGGCTGGGTTGAAGGTAGGTTTCTACCACTCCGTCATTGACTGGCACCACCCGGATTTCAGCATTGACGGGTACCATCCACAGCGGAATAATCCGGCGTGGCTGGAGCTCAATAAAAGCCGCGACAGCGCCAAATACCGCGCCTATTTGCATGGCCAGGTCCGAGAACTGCTCACCAACTACGGGCAGATCGATTACCTGTTCTTTGATTTCTCCTATCCGGATGAAGCCACAGCCAACCCCGACGGCGGATCCGCCTTCCGCGGCAAGGGCGCCTCCGATTGGGGCTCAGTTGAGCTCATGAGAATGATCCGAGAACTTCAGCCCGGCATCATTGTCAATGATCGCCTCAACGTGCCGGGGGACTTCGTCACCCCGGAGCAGTACCAGCCATCCGGCGCTATGGTCAGTGGCGATAAGGAAGTCCCGTGGGAAGCGTGCCAGACGCTGAACGGGAGCTGGGGTTATGACCGGGACAACCAAAATTACAAGTCGTGCGAGCAACTCCTGCACATGCTCATTGACGGTGTCTCCAAGGGCGGGAACCTACTACTGAACGTGGGCCCGACAGCTCGTGGCGAAATAGATCCACGGGCAGGACAGGTCTTGGCTGAGATCGGTGAGTGGATGCGGCTACACAACAAATCCATTTACGGTGCTGGAGCAGCTGACCTGATCGCTCCGCAAGACGGGCGCTACACCCGCCGTGGCAACAGGCTCTACCTGCACCTTTTCGCGTGGCCGTTCCAGTTTGTTCACCTGCCCGGTTTGGCCGGAAAGGTGCGCTACGCTCAATTGCTCAACGACGCGTCAGAGATTCCTCTGCTGGTTCTGGACCCAGGCCAAGCCGCCGGACACATGACCCCGGCAGGCCAAACTCCGGGCACCTTGACACTGAAGCTACCCGTCCAGCGGCCCAACGTGGCGGTGCCCGTTATTGAGCTTTTCCTGAAACCTGAGTTCTGAAACCTGAACCCTGAACTCTGAACCCTGCCCTTGAATCATCCGCTCTCAACTTCACTGAAAGAGACTCACGCATGAGCCAGAAAATTGCCCTGCATACCCGGTTGAAGCCCGGCAAAGAGACTGAGTATGACACCGTCCATGCCCGCATCAGTGATGAGCTGGACGCGGCCCTGCGCGCTGCCGGGGTCACCGGCTGGAACATCTGGCGCAGTGGGCGGGACCTGTTCCACGTCGTTGAAGTGACCGATTACCAGGCCATGCGCAAGGAATTAGCGCTGAATCCGGTGAACATCGCTTGGCAGGCCGTGATGGCGCAGCTACTGGAAGTCGAAGACGACTACTCGGGCAATGACATGGGCTTGGCGAAGGTGTGGGAACTGCCATGAGCACCAACATTCCCGAACTAGGCCGGCTGGGTTTTGGTGCCGCCGGGATCGGCAATTTGTACCGAGCCATTGACGACGACGTTGCTACCGCCGCCATAGCTGCTGGCTGGGACGCGGGTATCAGGTACTTTGATACGGCACCACACTATGGGCTGGGCCTATCCGAACGCCGGTTGGGCGCGTACCTGTCCACGAAGCCTCGGCAAGAGTTTGTTATTTCCACCAAGGTGGGACGCATTTTGGAGCCCGTGGCTAACCCCACTGGGGCTATGGACACCGAAGGTTTTGACGTCGCAGCTGATGCGGTGCGCCGCTGGGATCCTAGCGAAGCTGGCATCCGCCGCAGCATTGAAGAATCGCTGGAACGTACCGGGTTGGAGAGCATTGATATTGCTTACCTCCACGACCCCGATGTGTATGACCTTGAAGCCGGCATCAACCAAGCGCTGCCCGCCCTCGTGAAGCTGCGCGAGGAAGGGCTTGTAAAGGCCATAGGTGTGGGTGCCAACTCAGCTGATGCGTTGCGCGATTGCGTGCTCGGTTCGGATCTGGACATCATCATGTTGGCTGGCCGCTATTCGTTGTTAGAGCAGCCGGCCGCTGAGGACCTGTTGCCGCTGTGCCTTGAGCGAGGCGTTGCCGTGGCCAACGTGGGAGTCTACAACTCCGGTTTGTTGGCCCGCCCGGTGGTGCCCGATGATGCAAACTACAACTACGCACCCGCCCCGGCGCACATCTTGGCCCGCGCCAAAGCCCTCGGTGCCTGCTGTGACGAGTTCGGCGTCGAACTTCCGGTAGCAGCACTGCAATTCGCGGTGAGCCACCCGGCCGTGTGCACTGTGGTGGTGGGGGCGTCTAACGCCCGCCAGATCACTGAGAGCGCCGAACGCATGGCGGCTCCTATCCCCGGCGAGCTGTGGACCGCGCTGGTGTCCCGCGGGTTGCTGGATGGTGAGCTTGTCCATGGCTGACTCCCACGACCATGCCGGGCACGGGGCCCAAGATGCCAGGGATGCCAAAAGTGCCAGCGCTGAGCCGGGCCCTAGCGCAGAAGCCGTTGCAGGCAGGATCGATTCGCACCTGCACCTGTGGGAGCTTGCACCGGGGCAATATTCTTGGCTCAAGCCTGAACTGGGCGTGCTGTATGACTCGTTCACGGCCCAGCAGGCGCAGAAGGTCCTGACCGGCGCTGGAGTGAAACAGGCCATTCTGGTCCAGGCTGATGATGCGGCTAGCGACAACCGCGCCATGTTGGCTTCTGCCCAGGCTAATGAATGGATTATTGGTGTGGTCGGGTGGCTGCCGCTGGAGGAACCTGCCAAGGCTGCAGCCCTTTTGGAAGAGTTGCGGGAGAACCCCAAATTTTGTGGCGTCCGGACGCTTCTCCATGACGATCCGCGGGCTGACGTTCTAGAGTTTGCGACCGTGCGCGAAACCTTGGGACTGTTGGAGCGTGCCAGCATCGCTTTTGACGTGCCCAACGCCTTCCCCCGGCATTTGGGGCAGGTGGCGCAGCTTGCCAAGGACTTCCCTGAACTGCGGATTGTTATTGACCATCTGGGCAAGCCGCCACGCGGTGATGCTGCGGCCATGGCAGTGTGGGAGGCCCAGATGCGAACAGTTGCTCAGCTGCCCAACACAGTGGCGAAAATGTCCGGACTACACACTGAGGGTGCCGAATTTTCCGCTCGTGCACTGCGTCAAGTCTGGGACATCACGTTGGAAGTCTTCGGCCCACAACGGATCATGTTCGGCGGAGACTGGCCCGTGAGCCTCCTCGGGGCCAGCTATGTAGAAACCGTGGCGGTGGCGCAGAGCCTGATAGACCCACTGTCAACAGATGAGGCCCAAGCCATCTGGGCCGGAACCAGCCTCGCCACCTATTTATCCATAACATTTCCGTAAACATCGGATGTATTTGCGGAAAAGGTTCCATTTGATGCCGTAGGTAACATAACATGATGTGAGTTGAGTTACCGCCCGGACCTAGAAATAACGCGACAGTCCCTAGAAATCAGGGATGATCGATGATTTGTGAGTTTTGGCACCACGTCCCTCTCAACGACGAAAGGCTTCAAAAGAGGTCTGATGTTGGATCTATCGTTTTTGAGGTTTGGAAGGGCAGCAATGAGTAAAAAACTTCTTCGGATATCCGGGGTCAATAAGAGCTTTCCCGGTGTCAAAGCCCTGTCAGAGATGCAGTTGGAACTCGGCCACAATGAAGTATTGGCCCTGGTGGGCGAGAACGGTGCCGGCAAGTCCACGCTCATGAAGCTGCTCTCCGGCATTTACGTCCCAGACTCTGGCACGTTTGAAATTGATGGTCAAGAAGTCACCATTACCGGCACTAAGCACGCTCAAGAGCTGGGCATCAGCATCATCCACCAGGAATTCAACCTGATGCAGGATCTGAGCGTGGCCCAGAATATTTACATTGGTCGTGAACCACGTGTTGGCGGTCTGTTCCTGAGTGAAAGGGCCCTCAACCGCAAGGCCCGGATGCTCTTCGACCGGATCAATATTGACCTCGATCCCAAGGCGCGCGTGGGTGATCTCACCGTGGCCAAGCAGCAGATGGTGGAAATCGCCAAGGCTCTGTCCTACAAATCACGCATCTTGATCATGGATGAGCCCACGGCAGCTCTTAACGATGCCGAAGTGGCCACCCTGCACGATCTCATCCGCAACTTCACTAACGAAAACACCGGTGTCATCTACATTTCGCACCGCATGGATGAACTCAAAGCCATCTCCAACCGCATCACTGTCATTCGCGACGGCGAATACATTGAAACGGTCAATACGGCTGAGACCAGCATGGGTGAGGTCATCAACCTCATGGTTGGCCGAGAAATCTCTGGAAATCAGCGACCAAAAACTCACGAACCCTCAGATGAAGTTGTACTGAAGGTTACCGGGCTGTCCACCAAGGAACTTTTGCAGGACATTAGTTTTGAACTGCACAAGGGGGAAATCCTTGGCTTTGCCGGCCTCATGGGCGCCGGACGCACGGAGATTGCCCGCGCCATTGTTGGTGCTGACAAGATCTCCTCCGGAACTATTGAACTCAACGGTCAGCCGGTCACCATCTCCAATCCGGCAGTCGCCGCGTCGTTAGGCGTGGGGTATCTCTCCGAAGATCGCAAGCACTTAGGTTTGCTGTTGGAGCGCGACGTCAAGGACAACATTGCTCTGAGTTCGTTGAAGATGTTCAGCCGTTTTGGTGTCATTAATGATCGGGCCATGAAGTCCTCGGCGGCTACCTACATCGATAAGCTGCGGATTAAAACCCCCTCCAGTTCACAGATCGCCAAGAACCTCTCCGGCGGAAACCAGCAGAAGATTGTCATCGCGAAATGGCTGCTCAAGGACTGCGACATTTTGATCTTTGACGAGCCCACCCGTGGCATTGATGTTGGCGCCAAGGAAGAGATCTACGCGCTCTTGAATGAGCTGTTGGCCCAGGGCAAATCCATCATCATGATTTCCTCCGAACTGCCCGAAGTCCTGCGCCTTTCGCACCGCATCGCCGTCATGAGCGAAGGCAAGCTCACCGGCTTCCTCAGCAATGCCGAAGCCAACCAAGAAAACATCATGGAATTGGCAACTCAGAACACTCAAAGCGCCGTTCTGGCGCCCATTCCGTCTTCCAGCGCGCAGCGCTCCACGACGTAAGAAAGAAAAGGCACACAGATGACCTTGACAAAGGACGCTGCGCAAACTGCCAAGATTGCCAGTAACAAAAAATCCGAACTAAGCACCCGCCTGCGGGCCAGTTTCCAGCAATTGTTGGCCTTCGCTAGCCTCTTGGCCCTGGTGCTGTTCTTCTCCGTGGCAAGTTCCAACTTCTACCAGGCCGCCAACCTCTCCAACATTCTGCTCTCCACCGTGGTCACCGGCCTGCTGGCACTGGGCACCACCTTCGTCATCATCACCGGCGGCATTGACCTGTCCATCGGAACCGGCATGACGTTGGCCTCGGTCATGACAGCGGTATTCATGACCCAAATGGGCATGCCCATGTTCCTGGGCGTGATCTGTGGTGTGCTGTTCGGTGCCTTAATGGGTGGCGTTAATGGTTTTCTGGTAGCGGTGATGAAGATCCCCTCCTTTATTGCCACCTTGGCCATGATGATGGTGGCCGCGGGCCTAGCCCTGGTCATCTCCGGCACCAAGCCCGTCTACACCAATGAGGTTGAGGGCTTCCAGAGCATCTTCGCCTTGGGTAAGTCCATCCCGGGCTTGGTGATTCCCAACGCCGTGTTCATCCTGTTTGCCGCAGCCATTGTTGCCGGGCTCCTGCTCTCCAAGACCGTGCTGGGCCGTTACACGTACTCGATCGGAAGTAACGTCCAGGCCACCGCGCTCTCGGGTGTGAACGTGACCAAGTGGACTGTACTGATCTACACGGTTGCAGGTTCCTTCACCGGCCTTGCCGGCGTCATTGCTACGGCGCGGTTGAACTCGGCGCAGCCCGCAGGTGGCGCAGGGTTGGAGCTCCAGGCGATTGCCGCCGTCGTCATTGGTGGAACCTCGCTGGCCGGAGGTAAGGGCTCCATCATTGGAACCGTCATTGGCGCACTGATCATGTCGGTGCTGACCAACGGCCTGTCCATCATGTCCATCCCCCAGGAATGGCAGCAGGTTGCGGTGGGTGTGGTGATCTTGCTCGCCGTTTACCTGGACATGATGCGCCGCAAGAAGGCCACCAACTAAGTTTCTACACCGCATTTCTTCTCAGTCTCAAACGTGTTTATTACAAAGGAGTTATACCCATGCAAAGAAGAAAATTTCTCGCTCTCGCCTCAGTTGCTGCCCTGTCGCTAGGCGTGGCAGCCTGTGACACCGCTGCCGAGACACCCGCTGCTGGCGGCGACGGCAAGACCTACATCGCCATTGTTTCCAAGGGCTTCCAGCACCAGTTCTGGCAGTCAGTAAAGCAGGGTGCTGAGAAGGCCGCTAAGGAATTTGATGTTGAGATCTCCTTCGAAGGTCCTGACAAGGAAACTAACGTTCAGCAGCAGATGGATCAGCTGAACAACGCCATGGCGAAGAACCCGCAGGCGCTGGCACTGGCTGCCTTGGACTCCAAGGCAGCCGAAGGCGTGCTGCAGGATGCCAAGAGCAAGAACATCCCCGTCATTGCCTTTGACTCCGGCGTTGAGTCCGACATCCCCATGGCAACTGCATCCACCGATAACAAGGCTGCCGCCGCCGAGGCTGCAAAGCACATGGCTGAGCTGTTGGGCAACAAGGGTGAGATCGGCATTGTGGGTCACTCCCAGACGGCAACCTCAGGCACCGACCGCCGCGACGGCTTCGTTGACTACTTGAAGGCCAACGCCCCCGATATCAAGATTGTTGACATCCAGTATGCGGACGGCGACCAGGCCAAGTCCACCGACGCCGCAAAGTCCATGATGACCGCTTACCCGAACTTGGCTGGCATGTACGGAACCAACGAAGGTGCCGCTATCGGCGTCGTCAACGCGGTCAAGGAAGCCGGCAAGACCGGCAAGCTGGTCATTGTTGGCTTTGACTCCGGCAAGGCCCAGATGGATGCCATCCGCGAAGGCCTCATGGCTGGCGCCGTCACGCAGAACCCCGTTGGCATAGGCTATGAGACCGTCAAGGCTGCCGTTGCCGCCATCAAGGGCGAAACCGTGGAGAAGGTCATCGACACCGGCTTCTACTGGTACGACAAGATCAACATCGACGATGCAGACATCGCGGCGAACCTCTACGAGTAGAACTCGCTGAAACGGCCCGTGTCTTAGCCAGAACAACCCAGAGTGGTTGGCCCGGCTGAGGGCACGGGCCGCTTTGTTTGGGCCAAAGCCTATGAAACGTCCGAAGCCGGGAACCCGCCACCCAGCCTCCCAGGCTCCCATCAGAGAAGGTGGGGCAAAAGTGGGGGACGGGACGCGCCGTCGGACGCGATTTGCTGCGCCCCGTGCACCCGAGCTAGAGCGGCTAGAGCGCTTGGCGGAGCCAGTGCTCCACGCCGCTGATGTGGACTGTGAGCAGTGACTTGGCGAGATCGGCGTCGCCGCGTTCTAGAGCCTCGATGATGGCGCTGTGTTCGGCAAGGGTGCGGTCCACGGCCTTGTCCTGGGTGAGGCCGCGCCAGATGCGGGCCCTGACGGTACTGCTGGAGAGAGCGTCCAGGACGCTGGCTAGATAAGCATTGTCAGCAGCTGCGGTGATGAGTTCGTGGAAGATGAGATCGTGATCCACCAGCGATTCCACACTGGTTGAGTCGTCGATGTTTTCCATCGTGGCGCGCAAGGCCGCGATTTGATCAGCCGAGATACGGGTGGCGGCCATCGCGGCGGCAGCAGGTTCTAGGATTCGTCGGACCTCAAAGATGTCCAGAATGGATTTATCCTGGTGCAGATCCACAATAAAGGTCATGGCTTCGGTGAGAAGTTTGGGTTCCAAGCTGGTCACATAGGTGCCGTCACCACGGCGGACGTCCAAGACTCGAATGATCTCCAGCGCTTTGACGGCTTCCCGAAGGGAGCTGCGGGACAGCCCCAGTTTCTCGCTGAGTTCCTTCTCTGGAGGTAGGCGATCACCGGCCGAGAGTTCCCCGGAGATGATCATGTCCTTGATCTTGGTGATTGCTTCGTCAGTTACGGCCATGCCGTAAGTCTAATGGTCTGATGTTTGAAGTGCCCTACAGTAGGCACTATCTCTACGGCCTAAGACTCATTGTGACGGCCGGCCGTGAAGCCTGACCGCGAGGTCGAATCGTGGGCCCGCGGTCACAACTTGAATTCCAAACTGCAGCTGACGCGATCCCCGAATTCCAAACTGCAGCTGAGGCGATGAATCGCGCCGAAATTTCGCATGATCTGCGATTTCAAATCCCGGTGGACCCCGACAGTGCGCCAGCTCACCCCGATCTCGGTTGGCGCCAGCGCCGCCAAAACCGCCCAGCGCCCCAAAGCGGGGTCAACATTTAAGAGGTGTGCAACGCAAAGATGCACCCCTCGATTTATCATCAAGAGGTGCATCTTTATACTGCGGAGACGGGGAGATTTGAACTCCCGGTGGAGTTGTGCCCCACACTTCATTAGCAGTGAAGCCCATTCGGCCGCTCTGGCACGTCTCCAGCACTGGCTAAGGTAGAAGCCCCTAACCAGCATCCCAAACTTTACCCAGTAGAGGGCCCACAATGCAAAACGAGTGGCGGGTAGCTGAAAAATTAGAGTTGGCCAGTCAGTGCGCGCCACAGGAATTCATGCGACGCCGTATGTAGCCGCGCCGCTTGTTCGTTGTTCCCGGCACCAGCATGACCGCCCTCAAGGGCCTCGTGGAACCAAACAGGAATGCCCATGGATTCCATCCGGGCCGCCATCTTCCGCGCTTGCACCGGACCCACCCGATCATCGGAGGTTGCGGTCCAAATGAACGTGGGAGGATACCCAACTCCTGGGCGCAGTAAGTGGTACGGCGAAATAGTCTTGATGAATTCCCACTGCTCTTGCACGTCCGGGTCGCCATACTCGGCAATCCACGACGCACCGGCCGACAGCTTCGTGTACCGGCGCATATCCAGCAGCGGCACACCACAGGAAATCGCTCCGAACAATTCCGGATATTGCGTGAGCATATTCCCCACCAGCAGTCCGCCGTTGCTGCCGCCAGCACAGCCCAGATGCGCCGGGGAGGCTACCCCGCGCGTCGACAGGTCACGAGCGACCGCGGCGAAATCTTCATACGCGCGGTGCCGGTTCTCCTGTAGCGCGGCGGTGTGCCAGCTAGGCCCATATTCGCCGCCGCCCCGGATGTTCGCAACCACGTACACGCCGCCGCGCTCCAGCCATGTGCGCCCCACCGCGCCGCTGTATGCCGGCGTCCGCGATACCTCAAACCCGCCGTAACCACCTAGCAAGGTGGGGTTCGCGCCGTCGAGCTTCAGGTCCTTTGGCCCCACTTGAAAGTAGGGCACGCGGGTGCCGTCGGCGGAGGTGGCAAAGTGCTGCTCCACGCGGTAGTTTTCCGACGGGAAGAACGACGGAGCCTCCCGCACTAACGCTGCCTTTGCGCCTTGGGTGCCGCGCGGGCTGAGCGTGCCGCGCAGCACCGTGGTGGGGGTGAGGTAACCGGTGGCGACGAGCCAGTAGTCGTTGCCGGCGTCGGGGTCTTCGTCGTCAACGGCAAAGGCATCCACGGAGTGCAGCGGTGGGCAGGCGTCCAGTTCGGTGGCGGCCCAGTCCGAGGCCGGATCCAGCACCAAAATTTTGGAAGACACATCGGAGAGTAAATTCAGCAGCAGGAAGTCGCGGGTCCAGCTCCACGACTGCAAAGACTCAGACGCCGAGGGGGCAAAAATGGTGGTCAGCTCGCGGCTGCCGGACATGAACGCGTCCAGCTCAATCGCCAGCAGGGTTCCGGCGCCGTACACCGTGCCGTCTTCAGCGCCATCAACAGTGCCGGAAACGGTCCAGTCGGTGCGCGGGCGCAGCAGCAGCCACTCGTGATGGAGGGAGACGGACATGTCATCGGGGACATCGATGTGTACCCAGTCATCGCCAACGCGGAGGTAGCTGCGGCTGTTGTAGAAATCCAAGACGTCGTAGGCGAGGTCGCGTTCGAATCCCGGGGTGCTGCTGTGGGAGACGCCGCCGCTGAGGTGATCCAACGGGACGGAAAACAGCGGTTCCTTCGCGGCCAGCTGGGCGAGAGATTCGCCGCGACGTAACACCCGTGCTGCGGCGGGGTAGGAGGACACTGTCATGGAGCCTTCGCCGGTATCGGTGCCTACGTAGAGCGTGTCCACATCCACCCAGCTGAGACGAGTCTTGGCGGCAGGGAGTTCAAATCCACCAGTCACAAAGGTTCGCGTGGCGAGGTCGAATTCGCGGTACGCCACCGCGTCGCCGCCGTCGGGGGAGAGAGCCACCATGGCGTGGCGGTATTCCTCCCCGGCAGCCGGCCGCAGGAAGGAAGCCCCCGCCCACAACCATTGGGCATCCTCGGCGGCGCAAAGCGCATCCACATCGAGCAGGACGTCCCAAACAGGTGCATCGCGGAGGTAGCTTTCCCATGAGGTGCGGCGCCACAGCCCCCGCGGGTTCGTCTCGTCGCGCCAGAAGTTGTAATACCAGTCGCCGCGCTTGGACACCATGGGGATCCTGTCCTTGGAATCCAAAACCTCCAACACCCGCGCCTCTAGCGCCGTATATGCCGGGTTCACGAGGGTGGCATCGGTGCGCGCGTTGTGCTCTCGAACCCAGTTCATGGCATCCTCGCCGTGAATGTCCTCCAGCCACAGGTTCTCATCGGCAGGTTCAGGGGCGATCTCGTGGGCAATCTCAGGGGTAAGTGTGGGGCTCAGGGCAGCTTCAGTCATGGCACCATCTTCGTTGAAGCTGCGCGTGGTTGCGAGTTAACCACACGCCTCTTCTGGAGCTGCGCGTGGTTGCGAGTTAGCCACGCGCCCGTTCAGGGTTTCGTGCCGGGCCGCCACACGGGCCGCCACACGGACCCGGAACACCAGACACATTCCGCGGCAACAGATCCGTTAGGTCTGGTCAGTTAAACTCAAGGAGTGGAATCTTTGGGCGTACAGACGGTGGCAATTGTGGGGGCGGGGCCCCGCGGGACCTCCGTGGTGGAACGGCTGCTGGCACGCCGCGCCCAAAGCGGTGGCGGGGAATTGCACATTCACCTCATTGACCCCTTTGCTCCGGGTGCCGGCCACGTATGGCGTACGGAACAATCGCGCCTGTATTTGATGAACACCCAGAGCTTTTTTCCGACACTTATTCCGGACCAAGGCGTGGACGCTGTGCCCGTTGCTGGGTGCACCTTCAACCAGTGGCGCATGGCCCAAATGGACATTCCCTGGACAGGCCTGACAGAGGGCGATCAGCAGGAATTGGCGCTCCTTGCCGAGAATAGTTTCCCCAGCCGCGCCCTCTACGGCCGCTATCTGAGCTGGTGTTTTGAGCAGTTGCGCGAAAGCTTGCCAGCGGGCGTCAGCCTCTTCAATCACGCCACGGAAGCGAAGCGCGTGGCGCGCAATCACACCCGAGGCGGGTTCGAGATAGACCTTCTCGAGGGCCATAAACTCCACGCCGATCAGGTGGTGCTGGCCATCGGTCATGTGGAGTCTAAACTGAGCCCGGCCCAGCGCGGGCTTCGAGAAGATGCCCGGCAGCACGGCCTGACATACCTGCCCCCGGCCGTACCCAACGATGTGGATTGGGACCAGCTGCCCGCCGGCGAAACCGTGCTGGTGCGCGGTATGGGGCTGAACTTCTTCGATGTGGTGGGCCAGCTGACTGAGGGTCGTGGCGGACGTTTTGAGGACACTGGGAAGTCTGCGGGGCAGGCTCTGCGCTACGTGGCCTCAGGGCGTGAACCGGTTATTGTTGGCGCTTCCCGGCGCGGCACACCGTACCGTGCCAAGGCCGAACTGGCCGAGTACTATCCGCAGTCGATCACGCTGCGGTTCCTGGGCGAGGACGCCGTGGCGGCCATTCGCGCCATGGGGGCCACCGCCGGTTTTGACCACGATATTTGGCCGCTGCTGCACCGCGACACGCTCTGGGCGTACTACACCACGCTGGCGAGGACCCGTCCAGAGTTGGTCACCCCGGAGTTACTGCCGGAACTTGACGCCATGCTCCATACCGGGCTCGACGGCGGATCCCCGGCGTGGGAGCAGGAGCTCGCCGAGTTGCTGGCACGGCACGTGCGCGACGGTCATGTGCTTGATTTGCCTGGACTGGCCCGTCCGCTCTCCGGGCAAGCGGCTACCCGTGCCGGCCTTGCCGATCGCGGCGGTCTGCCGAGTGCGGGGCGGCGCTTTGCCACCCATGAGGAATTGGATGCAGCCGTGCTGGAGTACCTGGTGGCGGACGCCGCCGGCTCCGCGCTCGGGGAAGATGACCCGGTCAAGATGGCGATTGGTGCGCTGAACGCCGGGCGGGCCATTGTGAAATCGCTCGTGGCCGACCGAGGCATCACCCAGGCGTCGTGGCTGGGTGAGTTGCGCGGCTGGTTCGAAGGATTCGTGGAGGGCTTGGCTAGTGGTCCGCCAGCGATTCGCGTCGAGCAGTTGGCGGCGCTGGTACGGGCCGGGGTGGTTCATTTCACCGGGCCGGACCCGGTGTTCCGCGTCCAGCACGGAGTCTTCACCGCCAGTTCTCTGTGGGTGGCCGATGCCCCCTGGGAGGCGCGCCACCTGATTGAGGCGCTGGCCCCGTCCAACAACGTGCAAAACAGTGCCTCGCCCTTGCTGCAAAATCTCTTGGCCGACGGCATTGTCCGGCCCCGCCTGATGATGGCGTCCGACGGCGGACCTGTCACCACCAGTGGTTTGGACGTCACGGCTCCGCCGTACCAGCCGGTGGATGGGGTAGGTGTGCCAGTTGAGGGGATGTATGTTCTGGGGTTGCAGTTGTCCTCTACCCAGTGGGGCACGGCCATCGCGGCTGAGGCCTCTGCGAAGTACCGCAGTGGTTACCGCACTGTCCTGGACGCCGACGCGATTGCCGCAGCCATCCTGGGCTAAGGTTTCTGGCTGGCGTTGCCCGCTTCGTCGCTCCGGAGGTAGTCATTACCATTCGCAGACGGTAAGGCAGTCTCCTCCGCGCTCCGGGGGTAGTCATTACCATTCGCAGACGGTAAGGCAGTCTCCTCCGCGCTCCGGGGGTAGTCATTACCATTCGCGCCCGGCCGGCCAGCGGCAAATGGTAATAACTACCCCCGGGCCGGCATTGGTCATCGCGGAACCCGGCACCCGGGCAAGCACCCGGGCAAGCATCCGGCACCGCGCCAGCAGTTAACGCAGCTGACCCGCAGCGAAGAAGTGAGACTCAAGAGGATCCTGTGAGTCTCGCTTCTCCACTACGGGTCAGCGTGTCAGCGGGTCAGCGGGTCAGCGTTGGAACAGCAGCGCTATAGCTGAGCTGCTAGTGCTTGGCTGCCTTACGACGGTTAGCCACGGCAACCGCCGTACCGGCTCCGAGTAGGACCAAAGCGCCCAAGCCCAACGGCAACGAGGAAGCTCCGGTGTTGGAAAGATTACCCGCCCCGTTGCCCCCGCCAGCGGCTGGTGAGGTGCCCGGCGTCGTGCTTGAAGGTGCTGGGTTTGACGGGGAAATGCTCGGGGTTGTGGTGGGCGGAACAACCGTGCCAGCTGTCACCGGGATGGTGATCGGCAGGCGGGCGTACGTTCCACCGTCAGTGGTGATGGTGAAGCGGCCCGCGTTGAGCTCTGCGGGCACCGTGAAGCTCAGCGTTGCAACTCCGTCGGTGACGGGGGAGGTGCCCAGCACGGATGGCAGGACCGCTGCGGCCAGAACCGCGAATCCGGTTCCGCCGCCGCTGCCCGAAGGCTCGTAGCGCACTGTGACCGATGTGGACTCAGGCGTTCCGAGCGAGGTCAGATCCAACTTGTTCAAGCTAAGCGTGACTTTCTGACCTTCGGTGACCGTGGCCGGAGCATCGATGACATCCACGCCGCGGCGGGAGAAGTCAGGTGCAATCGGGGCGTCGGCAGACTTCTTGCCGAGGTAGGCAATCCAAGCATCGCGGTCAATGAGACCGGAATCCTTGGTGTTGGAACCCTCGGTGAAGATGCGGAAGTTGTCGCCGCCGGTGGCCAAGAAGCTGAACGTACCTACGCGGTAGGAACGTGCCAGATCCAGCGGTGCACCGTTGATGACCACGGAGGTGATGTGATCGCCCAGCTCGCGGGAGGAATCATAGGTGTAGTCCACGTTGGAGGACAGGCCCAGATTCAAGAACGGGCGGCTGGGAATGGTGCCGTCCGCGTTAGTCTGCCACTGCTGCTCCAACATGGTCTTGACCTGCGCGCCTGTGAGCGAGGTGGTCCACAGGTTGTTCACGAACGGCAGCACAGCGTTGGCGGCCGCGTACGTGACCACGCCGTCCTCGAGTCCTTCGTTCTTGTACAGCAAGTCCGCACGCAGGCCACCAGGATTGACGACGCCGATCTCGGCTCCTCCTGTCTGCTCACTTTGCAGGGCGTCCAAGAGCGAGTTGCCCACCAGATTGCCCAGCGTAGATTCGCTGGCACGATCATCGCGCTTGTAGGTGTCGGTTTCAGCGTCGTAGGTCTGCGCTGTGGTGATGTCAGCGGAGATCTTGCCGACGGGAACGCTACCGGCTTCTTCGGCTGCAGCCAGAGCTGCATCCGTAATGGTCGCGACCTCATCAACACGGGGGAAGGCGTTGATCAGGTGCGCGTCGTCGTTCTCTGCGCGGGGCACATTGCCCTGTGTGTAGGAAACCACGTTGTTCTCAGCGTCGACCGTCAAGACGATCTGGCCAATGAATTCGCCGTAGCTGCCTGTCTGGAGCACGGGGCGGGTCTTGACCACTGCGTCAGCAGAAACACCGGGAATGGGTGCATCCCAGGCATACTGCTTGTGCGTGTGGCCGGTGAAGATGGCATTGACCGAGGCGCTGGTCTTGGTGACGAGCTCGCGGAATGCACCCTCGGCAGCAACTTCCTGCTCGAGAGTTGCCTTCTCGGGGGTACCTGCGCCGGCGCCCTCATGGTATTCGGCCACGATGACATCGGCGAGGTTGCCGTCGACGATTTTCTTGGCCACACGGTTCACGGCTTCAACGGGATCGCCAAAGTCCAGCATGTTGATTCCAGTGGGAGTCACCAGCGTGGGGGTCTCTTGGGTGACGGCACCGATGATGGCAATCTTGACGCCGTCGACCGTAATGATTTTGTACTCATCGAGCGCCGGGGTGGTGGTGCCCTTCTTGTACACGTTGGCGCCGAGGTAGCTCCATTCGGCGGCGGGGATGACGCGGTCTGTGAGGTCCGCAAAGCCCTTGTCGAATTCATGATTTCCGACGGCGGACGTCTGGAGTTCCAGCGCGTTCAGCACGTCAATGGTGGGCTGATCATCCTGGGATGCGGAGGCAAAGAGGCTGGCACCAAGGTTGTCACCGGCGGACAGGAATGCTGTGTTAGCTTCCCCCACTGCGGCACGCAACTGCTCCACTGTGCCCGCAAACTTCACCGTGTTGGCGTCGATGCGGCCGTGGAAATCGTTGATGTTCAGTAGGTTGATGTCCTTGGTGTTTGCCGCAGCACCACTCAGCGTGAGACCAACAACCACTGGATCGTGATCGGAAGCGGCGAAGGCTGAAGCGTCATAGAAGTTCGTGACGTTGTAGTTGTAACGGCTGTAGCCCATGGCAATGGACTCTGCGGAGTTGATGTTCCAAATATCCGCACCGGTGATCAGCGCATTGGCAGCCGGGGTGGCCACAATGTGGTCCAGCGAGCCCACCATACCGCCGAAGGCGTAGGAGTGCTTGCCAGTTTTGGCGCCCTGATCAACGTAGCCGGCAGCGGCCATCACGAGCATGGGATCTTCAAAAGTGTAGGCATTGAAGTCACCCATGAGCAGGACCTTGTTGGTGCCCTGCGACGCCTGCAACTGGGTGGAGAACTTCACCAAGGCTTTGGCCTGGGCGGTGCGGGCAAGGTTGGAATTACCCTGGCCCTGATCGGTGTCATCCGGGGTAGCCGCCGAACCCTTGGATTTGAAGTGGTTCGCGATCAAGATGATCTTGGCTGAATCTGCATCACCGGCGAGGGTGAAGGCCTGAGCCAGTGGCTGGCGGGCAATGCCGGTGTAGGCAGGATCGTCCAAAATCACGGAGTCGCCTACGGGTTCGGCTACGGCTTTCCTGTAAATAAACGCGGTGCGGATGACGTCTTCTACGTCAACGGCCGGACGTGCCTCGGGGGAGCGGACGTAATCCCATACCCCTGCTGCGTCGACGTTGAGAGCAGCAACCAAGGTGGCCAGTGCCGCATCGCGGTCCGTGCCAAACTTGGCCGAGTTCTCAATTTCTTCCAGCGAGAGCACATCGGCTCCGGACTGGTGAATACCGGCAACAATCTTGTCCTGCTGGCGCTTGAGGTTTTCCGCATCCGCAGCACCGCGCTGATCACAACCGCTGCGGACAGCGATGGGGTTGCCCTCGCGGTCGTTGTAGAACTGGCAGGCGTTGTTCATGTCGCCGGTCTGCGTGAAATAGTTCTGGACGTTGAAAGTAGCTACCTTCAAATCCCCGCCCACTACTGTGGGTGTCGCGACGCGGTTGTTGCCAAACGCGATCGGTTGCACATCGCCAGCATTTGCCGGTGTCAGTGTTTCCAGCGGCTGGAACTTGTAGGCGCCATTGCGGTCATCGAGGATGACATTCCCGGCGAAGGTGCCGGTGGATCCCAAACGCATGGGTGTTGCGGCGCTGAGCCATGGCAGCGGGACCGACTGTCCTGCGGCGTTGAGGAAGTTGGTGCTAGCGCCGTCGTCGAGCTTGATGCCCTTGGCAGCGTTCGTCGCTACCTGGGCCGTGTGGGCATCGGATCCGACCGGGCCCACGGCGGTGGGCTGCAACAGCATCTGCGTGCCCACAGCCAAACCGACCTCGCCGTAGTTGTTCAGCGAGTAGTTGTCCGTGATGGTGAAATCGCCCTCGGGTGCCAGGAGCATGCCCTCAAGAGTTTCGCGGGCTTCCGTGGTTTCCGGGACACCAACGACGGCGGCCTTGACCTCTTCCGCTACCTCGTCCAGTTTTGTGATTCCATCCTCTGGGACGTCAATCTCGGTCATGGTGGTGCCGGTGGCGCCACCAAATTCCTTGACAAGTCCACTCACCTGAACGTAATCGCCAATCTTGACGTTGGCCACGGTTGCGGGGGAGTAAATAAAAATACCGTCGGAGGCCTTGTGTGTTGCCATATCAAGGTCACCGCCGGTACCGGGGGTCTGAATGAAGTAACCGTTGAATCCGCCAGTGGGATAGGCCGCGGTGACCTTGCCCTTGGTAGTGACGGTGGAGCCTTCTAATGGACTCTTGGCGCCCTCGCCCTGAATCTCGGCGATAGTCTTGGCGCCGGCCTCTTCCGGAGGTGCCGGTGGCTCGTCTCCACCAGCGGTGCCGGTGGGTGTGGGAGCTGAGGTGCTGAAGTCCGCTGAGTTATTGTCGGTGTCTGCGAAAGCTGTGCGGTTCAGCGAAGTGGTGACGCTGGCAGCCGTGGTTGGTGCTGTTTCGAAAGTGTTACTTGCTCCGTATCCGAGGAGATCAACAACTCCTTCCGTGCTAACCAATGAGCCGACGGCCAAGTCAGCCGGCAACTTGTCGGCTGAGTCAGAGAGAATCAACGTGCCGGAGCTACCTGAGAAGGAGAATCCGGAAGCGTCCCCATCGATCGCGGGCAATTCCAAGCCATTGTCTGCGTTGGAGCTGCCCTTAATCAGGTAGTAGTCATTGGCCTTGATGGTGCCTGTGAGAGCTGCAAGCCCGGTGGGTGCCTTATCTCCGCCGGATGAGCGGTACTGCAGCGACCAGCCACTCAAATTGATATCGGCAGCCGTGGGGTTGTACAGCTCCACAAACTTGTTCTTGTAGCTGGCGTTCGCGCTGCCACCGTTGAGGTAGGCCTCATTGATGATGACGTTCGGGGCAGCAGGAGCAGCGGCCAGCGGCTCAGTTCCAAGTGGTGCTGCCGCTGGTGCATCTGCGGAGGGTTCCGGTGCCAGATCCGGTGCCAGATCCGGTGCCAGATCCGGTGAGGGATCCGCCGTCGTGGTTTCGGGTGTGCTTTCAGGGGCAGCTGATTCGGTTGATTCGGTGCTAACAGCGGCCGTTGTTTCGGTTGTTTCGGGAACATCGTTAGCCAAAGCCGGCGAGATCGCCAGCGGGGCCACGGCGAGTCCAAGGGCCAAGGCGGCCCCCAATCCTGCCTTGTAGAAGTTGTTGCTCGTCATGTCTCCAACTCTCGAAAGGGCGGCACATCGTTGTGCCATGAGTGATGATCGGCTGCAGTTCGTGCGTTGAAAAGGAGCCAAAAGGCTTCGTGCAACGGGACGCAAAGCAGTCATGCGTCTGAGCGAATCACATACGAGTGAATCCTCCATGAACACACAACGACGGTCAAGCAAACAGGGACACTATGACTCAACTTGGCCGAATTTGGTCACTAGTGTGCGTTGTGAGCTGCATTACGCGCTTAACTGTGCGAAGAAGTTGACTCTTGGGGGCCACGAAAAGTGCTTTTATGTGCGTGGTGTGTGTTGTCGGTGCGGACCCGTCGCTACGCACTTATATACGTCGCCAGCGCCTGCGCCCATTGCAGCGCATGAGGAAACCTCTCACCGCGAGACCTCAGATCTGGCCCCTTAAATCGCTCTCAGGGGGCCAGAGCTGAGGACTCGCGGAGACTAACCCGCTAAATCGGACTCGCGGAGGCCACTAAACCGGAAACGCCCGCCCGCCGACCCTTAACCCGGGAAACGCAAAAGGGAAGCAATCTCGTGATGAGATTACTTCCCTCTTTTAGCGCGGAAGGTAAGAGATTCGAACTCTTGGTACGGGGTTACCGCACACTGGTTTTCAAGACCAGCTCCATCGGCCGCTCGGACAACCTTCCTTACCCTAGTAGTGTTTCATAAGCAGGGCCATGCCACCAAAATGAGTGGCGGCCCTCTTGAAGATTCGCAGGGTGAAAACGGCAATGGAGAAGGTTATGAAGGCGATTGTTACAACGGGTGCTGGCGGGCCGGAGGTTCTGGCGATGTCCGAGGTCCCCGCGCCGCAGCCTGGCCCCGGTGAGGTGCTTATTGACGTGATTGCCGCGGGAATCAACCGCGCAGACGTGCAGCAGCGCCGTGGTTTCTACCCGCCGCCGCCCGGTGCTTCGAACATTTTGGGCCTGGAAGTCTCCGGCCGAATTGCCGCCTTTGGCACGAACGTGACCAAGCCGTTCAGCATTGGGCAGAAGGTTGTGGCCTTGCTCACAGGTGGCGGTTATGCGGCTCAGGTGTGCGTTCCTGCCGGTCAGGTACTGCCATTGCCCGAGGGAATTGATGTGATTTCCGCCGCAGGTCTGCCCGAGGTTGCCGCCACGGTTCACTCAAACCTGTTCATGACGGCGCAGCTTCAGGCTGGCGAGACTGTCCTCATTCACGGCGGCGCCGGCGGCGTGGGTGCCATGGCCATCCAGCTCGCCAAAGCAGCCGGTGCCAGAGTTATCGCCACGGCCGGTAGCGACGAGAAAGTCGCCATGCTCACCAGCTACCTCGGAGCCGATCTCGCCATCAATTACCGCACCGAGGACTTCGAAAAGCGGGTCATGGAATTTACCGAGGGCCAAGGCGCAAACGTGATTCTCGACGTCGTTGGCGCCAAATATCTGGCACGCAATGTGGCTGCCCTGGCAACCTATGGCCGCCTAGTAGTCATTGGCTTGCAGGGAGGTGCGACGGGGGAGCTCAACTTGGGTGCGCTGCTCACCAAGCGTGCGGCCATCATCGGTACCACGTTGCGTGCGCGGCCAGTTGAGGAAAAGCAAGCCATTATGGAAGCTGTGCAACAGCACGTCTGGCCGCTGGTTGCCAGTGGTGCGGTCAAGCCTATGGTGGACAGGACTTTCCCGCTGGTGCAAGTGGCGGCTGCGCACGAATATCTTGATTCCGGTGAGCACGTTGGCAAGGTGCTGCTGACGCTTTAGCGCTTCTGGCCTCGACGCTGATGATCCATTCGCAGAGCTTGCAGGAGGCCCTTGCAACGCTCTATGTCTAAGATACGGCGCTGCTTGGCCCTACCATCGGGTAACGCATCGGCCTGGGCGAGTTCGTCGGCGGAGTAGGGCAGTGCCTGTCCGCGTCGCTGACCCGTTGGTGTCCTGGCATGCCAGTCGCGGTACCATCGCGGACCCAGGAATGGTGGCCACCAGATCCCGCCAAGGATCGCGGGCAAGCAGGTGATTGCCCAAGCCGTCATAATGGGCCAGCCCTTCGCGAGTTCGGGGTAATTGGTGTATTCGGCAGCAGTGTCGAACCACATCGTCAGGGCGAAGGCGCCGCCCGCTGCGGCCCTGAGTGGCAAGTTATTCAGATTTCTGGAGGAGCGAGATTGGGTGTAGAAATATTGGCTAAAGACCCAGCTGCGCCGCGTGCCCCGGAGCCCTCGCCAGGCGTAATAGAAGCTGGCGGCAGCCACAATCGGCATAAATATTACAAAGAACAGGTGTCCTTCAGACATTGCTGCAAAGTTTGGAATCACTGGATCTCTTGTCCTTTCGAATGATTTAAACGTTAGCAAGCCCCCCCGCGGTCATAACGCAGTAAGCCCAGTCCTTGCCATCACCATACTCAGTAGCTATATTTGCTATACGCGGTATGTATGCCGTTGTCGGGACTGTTCATTGGGGGCCGTCTCGCCGATCTGAGGGGGCAATTGATGTCCATCAAACATTCGTTATTGGCTTTATTACAGGAAAGTCCGCGTTATGGCTATCAGTTGCGCGGCGAATTCGAGGAGCGCACCGGCTCCACCTGGCCGCTGAATATTGGGCAGGTCTACACCACCCTTGACCGCTTGGAGCGGGATGAGCTGGTGGAAAAGGACGGGGACGACGGCGAAGGTCACGTCATCTACAGCATCACTGCCGCCGGGCGTGCTGAGGTGATGAGCTGGTTCGCAGCTCCTGTTGCCGCGAGTAACCCGCCACGCAATGAGCTGGCCATCAAATTAGCGCTGGCCTTGACCCTTGATGACGTGGACGTTGCCGCCGTCGTTCAGGCTCAGCGCACTGCGTCCATGAAACTCCTGCAGGATTACACGCGCCAACGCCGCGCAGCCGCCACGAATGCGGGCACCGGGCTGACCTCGGATCCGGGAACTGGCAGTGCTAATGACGCCGCGTGGTTACTTGTTCTCGATTCGCTCATCTTCACCACTGAGGCCGAAGTTCGCTGGCTCGATCACTGCGAAGGGTGGATGGCCAAGCGCGCCGCGTCGGCCACTGCTCCCAAAACAGTGACAGCGACAGGAACAGGAACAGCAACCACAACCGCAGCAGCTACGGAACGGGCGGTCGCACCATGAGCAACGAGATCCTGCAGCTAGCTGGCGTCAGTCGCACTTATGGCGAGGGCGCCATGTCCGTTGCCGCGCTGCGCAATGTGAACTTGACCGTCAGTACCGGAGAATTTGTGGCCGTCATGGGGCCCTCTGGCTCTGGAAAATCGTCACTGCTGACACTTGCCGGCGGGCTCGATCAGGCCACCAGCGGTGAGGTGTTCGTTGAGGGCACGCCGTTGGGCGGGCTGAGCATCAACGAACTGGCCCGCCTCCGGCGCAGGGCGGTGGGTTACGTGTTCCAGGACTTCAACTTGGTCCCCACCCTGACCGCATCTGAGAACGTGGCCCTGCCACGCGAACTCGATGGCACACCGGCCCGCAAGGCCCGCCGCCAAGCGAAGGACGCCCTCCGGCTGGTGGGGATTGAAGATTTAGCAGATAGGTTCATGGATCAAATGTCCGGCGGGCAGCAACAGCGTGTGGCCATTGCCCGCGCCATTGTGGGCCAACGCAGGCTGATTCTGGCCGATGAGCCCACGGGCGCGCTGGATTCAGCCACCGGGGACGGCATTTTGGAGGTGCTGCGGAACCGCGCCGAGGCCGGGGCCGCCGTCGTTATGGTTACTCATGAGGCTAGGCACGCAGGCTGGGCAGACCGCGTGGTGTTCCTGAAGGACGGCCGCATTGTGGATGAAGCCGCCTCCCAACAGGACCCCTCGGTATTGCTCGCCGGATTGGCCCACTGAGATGGCGCTTGACCTCAGCCCCGTCAAGGGCGGCGGGCGGCACCGGCTCAAGGTAGCCCTGAAAATGGCGTGGCGCGATATCCGCCGCCACCAAGGCCGCTCGGCACTCATCATCGCGCTCATTGCCCTGCCCATTTTTGCCATGTCCTTCGCTGCCACCGTGGGCATGAGCACGTTGCCCACGAGCGCCGAGACGGTCGCCATGGAGCTCGGTGCGACCCAGGGCCGCATTGCCGATATGCACGCCCAGAACTCCACGACCGTTCAGGACGTGGCCGGTGATGCCTCCGGACATGGCGGCGGGATGTCCCTCAATGAATCCGATTCCAGCTTCGTTCCCACCGCACCCACTAATGCCGTTCCGGCAGGATTCACCGCACTTCCGTGGCAGTCCACCACCCTGCACACGCCAGTTGGCAAGGCGCAAGTAGAACTGAGCGCCACGGTCACCGACGTGCTGAACCCCGCTTTCAAGGGTAAATACACACTGCTCGACGGCGTTGCCCCCACCACCGGCTCGCAAGCCTTGGGAACCCGCGGCCTGCTGGAACGCTTCGATGTAGCGCTCGGCGATGAATTGACGACGTCGGCCGGCACCTTCGCCGTTGTCGGCACCATCCGCCCGGAGGACCAAGGGGACGCCGAATCGTATCTGTTCCTGAAGTCGGAGCAGATACCGACTGAGGCGGTCGAGGATTTGGGACCGGCCACTATTTATTTGGTGGGAGAGCAGGCTTTGAAGTGGGCTGATGCGAAGGCCTTTAACGCCCAAGGTGTTGTCTTGACCTCCCGCAGCCTGATTCTGGATCCGCCGTCCAAAGCGGAGCTGGGGGCGGATGCGAAGTACATGCAGGATGACTGGCGTACCTCAAGCATGGCGTCCATGCTGTTGATGGGCGGGCTCATTGGCGTGCTGGCACTGTTGGAAGTGGGGTTGCTGGCTGGCGCTGCTTTCGCCGTGGGCGCTCGCAAACAACAGCGTGATTTGGCGTTGTTGGCAGCTTCTGGGGCTGAGAGTTCCATGGTGCGCGCCACCGTGACGGCCAGTGGTTTGTGGCTAGGACTGGCTGGCGGCGTCATTGGAGCCGTGCTGGGCAGCATTGCGGCTGCCGTGGTGGTGTTGGTGATTCGCAGCCAAGGCAACGTCATGTTTTCGGGGCTGCATCTCATGTGGCTGCCCGCCCTTGGCCTGATTTTGCTGGGCGTTGTGGCGGGGCTAGTTGCCGCCATGGTGCCAGCTCGCGCTGTGGCAAAACAGGCCACCCTCGCGGCTTTGAAGTCCGGACGTACGGCTGATGCTCCGGCCAAGTGGAGTACACGTATCGGGTTCGGGCTGCTGATTCTGTCAGCGGTGTGCATGGCGGCGTCCGGCGCAGCCACAGTTGCCCTGCGCGGTAGAGATGATCAGTATGTGTGGGGGCCATGGCTTGCCGGGCTGGTGGTAGTTGGTGCGGTGTTGTTGGTGTTCGCACTGATTCTCATGACGGGCCGGCTCATTGAATTACTGACCACTAAAACGGCGTGGTTGCCGGTACCGCTGCGGTTGGCGGCACGGGATTCAGCCCGTAACCGTGGCCGTACAGTGCCCGCAGTGGCTGCGGTGCTGGCCGCCGCGACGCTCTCGGGTGCGCTCATGGTGGGCATTGCCAGTGCCATGCAGGACTCCAGCGACAACCACCAATGGCAGTACAACATGAACCAAGGTGGGGTTCCGCTGCAGTTTGTTGACTACAACTATGTTGATATGGGTGGTGGGGCAATGTCGAGCGATTCGGCGGAGCTAAAAACCGTAGACCCAGTGGCGGCTACCAAGCTCCTGAAAGAGGAATTGGGCATTACTGCCACCACAGAATTGCTGCGCGGAACTCCACGAGAGAACCAATGTGACCTTGATGTGCAGAACGCCCGGACGGCCAATCAAGGGGAGGAACTACCCAACCAGGCGGTCTGCCCCAAGTGGACAGTGGCCGAACCTATTGCCAACCGCTGCAAACTCGAACTGGACTTCAGACCTGCAGACCTTGACGACTGGCGCTGCACAGGGCCCATGAGCGATGCCAATTATGGCTCCAGTCTTCCCGCCATAGTGGTGGGTGGTGAAGCGGAGCTGACCACATTGCTCGGCCATGCTCCCACCGCTGAGTCAAAGCAAGCCTTGGCTGCCGGAGGTATGGTGCTCACCAACAGGTTGTATCTGCAACCGGACAATACGGCCAAGATCATTAGTTACGATCCCAACGCTGAAGTAAATTGGGGAGGGTTTAACCCGGACGATCCTGCCACCCAGTACCTGCGCCAGCAACTAACGCCGCTCACGGCGCACAACCTCCCGGCGGTGGTGGAAGCGCCGGAGAAAGACCTCCAATTCTTTGGCGTGATCTCTCCCGCTACGGCGGAAGCCATCAAGATGCCCGTCAGCGACCAAGTGCTGCTGGTCAACGTTCCCCAACCGTTGAATCAAGCGGACAAGGACCAACTGCAATCGGTCATGACGCCATTGATGGGCCAGAACAATTACATTCATATTGAAACGGGTCCGCCCAGCAATATGGCCACCATCCTCTGGTTCATTGTCATCGGCGGTGCGCTCATCACGCTCAGTGCCGCTGGAATCACCGCCGGTTTGGCGCTCGCCGACGGTCGCGACGATCACGCCACCCTGGCCAGCATTGGGGCGGATACCAAACTCCGCAAGGCCATTTCCGGGTCACAGACTCTCATGACGGCGCTGCTAGGTACGGTCTTGGGCGTCATTGCCGGCGCCATCCCCACTGTGGTGGTGCTCGCCCAGCTACGTGGCTTTGCCATCGAGATTCCGTGGCTGCAGCTCGGGGCCTTGGCCATTGCGGTTCCGCTTTTCGGTGCGGGAGCTGCGTGGGTGTTCACCAAGGGCAAGTTGCCCATGACTAGGCGCCAAACCCTGGTCTGATCCCAGCAAGAACGCACTAAAGCCTCACAGAGAAATAACGTGGGCTGGGGTTAGCCGCGAAATCGGTAGTTACACAGCCGTTTTCGTGGCTAACCCCAGCCCAAGTTTTGCAATGTGCCCAGCGCCCGCTTTGCACTCTCGCCCAGCACCCGACTTAGCCACCCCCACTCACCAATTAGTGGCAACCGGGTGCCGCTGGCCGCGCATTCACTACCACTCGCCGCATCATATGCATGATTACCACCACATCGGCACTGTGACCCATAACCTATGCCTACTCTCAAAAGGCCGTAAATGAAGTCTTAGCGTAGGGAATAACATGACATTGCCGTCGAACAGGGCTGCGCAATCAGCCGATGTCTTAGTCCAGGATCCGGATCTTCCACCCGTTGCTGTGGACCTCGAAGAAGAGGCCCAAGCGCACAAGTGGACCCCGATCAAGATTGCCCTTTGGGCAGCCATTGCACTGTTGGGCGGTGTCGCCTGGGTTGTCTTGGCCGTTGTCCGCGGGGAAACCGTCAACGCCATTTGGTTTGTTTTCGCCGCAGTATGTACCTATCTGATCGCTTACCGTTTCTACTCCAAGGTCATTGAGAAGTTCCTGGTTCGGCCCAATGACAAGCGCGCCACCCCGGCCGAGTACAAGGCAGACGGCAAGGACTTTGTCCCTACCGACCGCAACGTCCTCTTCGGCCACCACTTCGCCGCTATTGCTGGCGCTGGCCCCCTCGTGGGCCCCATTCTGGCAGCCCAGATGGGTTACCTGCCCGGCACTATCTGGATCATCGTCGGCGTCGTGCTTGCCGGTGCGGTTCAGGATTACCTGGTCCTGCACTTCTCCATGCGCCGCGGCGGCCGTTCACTGGGCCAGATGGCTCGCGAAGAACTCGGCGTCATCGGCGGCACCGCAGCCCTGATCGCCACCTTGCTGATCATGATCATCATCGTCGCGATCCTGGCACTGGTAGTTGTCAACGCTTTGGGCGAATCCCCGTGGGGCGTCTTCTCGGTCTCCATGACCATCCCGATAGCACTGTTTATGGGCGTCTACCTGCGCTACCTGCGCCCTGGCAAGGTCATGGAAGTCTCCTTGATCGGCGTCGTGCTCTTGCTGGCCGCAATTGTTGGCGGCGGAATGGTCGCAGCTACCGAATGGGGCGCTGCCACCTTCCACCTGGACCGCACCACCTTGGCTTGGGCCATCATCATCTACGGCTTCATCGCCGCCATCCTGCCGGTCTGGCTCCTGCTGGCCCCGCGCGATTACCTCTCCACGTTCATGAAGATCGGCACCATTGTGATGCTGGCCGGCTCCATTGTGCTGGTCCGCCCCACCATTAACGTCCCGGCATTCAGCGAATTCGCTGGCCGCAGCGACGGCCCGGTCTTCTCCGGCGCACTGTTCCCGTTCCTGTTCGTCACCATCGCCTGTGGCGCGCTCTCCGGTTTCCACGCCCTGATCGCCTCCGGCACCACACCGAAACTGATCGAAAAGGAACGCCAGGCCCGATACATTGGCTACGGCGGAATGCTCATGGAGTCCTTCGTGGCCATCATGGCACTCGTCGCGGCGCTCTCCATTGACCGCGGCATCTACTTCGCCATGAACTCCTCCGGCGCAGCCACTGGCGGCACCATCGAAGGCGCTGCAGCATTCGTGAACTCGCTGGGACTGACCGGCGTCCACGTTGATCCGGCCACTCTGGCGCAAACCGCGGCCGACGTCGGCGAAGAGTCGATCGTCTCGCGCACCGGTGGCGCACCCACGCTCGCCGTTGGTTTGGCACACATCATGCAGCAGGTTGCTGGCGGCCAGGCGATGATGAGCTTCTGGTACCACTTCGCCATCATGTTTGAGGCGCTGTTCATCCTCACCGCGGTCGACGCCGGAACTCGTGTTGCGCGCTTCATGCTCCAGGACTCCATTGGTAACTTTGTCCCCAAGTT
Source organism: Arthrobacter sp. Sr24 (assembly GCF_054511175.1). NCBI lineage: Bacteria > Bacillati > Actinomycetota > Actinomycetes > Micrococcales > Micrococcaceae > Arthrobacter > Arthrobacter sp. Sr24. The sequence continues at coordinate 48,521 of NZ_JBTNDB010000015.1, forward strand.
CAAGGACACCTCCTGGCGCTTGGGCTCGTGGATTACCACGGGCATCATGGTGGCTGGCTGGGGCGCGATCCTCATCATGGGTGTCACCGATCCGCTCGGCGGCATCAACACCTTGTTCCCGCTGTTCGGTATCGCGAATCAGCTGTTGGCGGCCATTGCGCTGGCTGTCTGCTTGGTGATCGTTTCCAAGAACACGCACGTGAAGTACCTGTGGATGGTGGCTTTGCCGCTCGTCTTCGTCACCGTCGTGACAGTGGTTGCTTCCTTCCAGAAGATCTTCTCGCCGGTTCCGGCCGTAGGTTACTGGGCTCAGCACACCGCGTTCAAGACGGCATTGGCTAACGGCGAAACCAGCCACGGTACGGCCAAGACCGTCGAGGCCATGGAAGCAGTGGTTCGGAACACCTTCGTTCAGGGCAGCCTGTCCATCATCTTCGTGGTGCTGTCCCTGATTGTGATTGCCACGGCCATCCTGGTCACCATCCGCGCTATCAAGGCCGGCGGCGGACCCAGTAAGGAAGACCCGGCCGTAGTCTCCCGGATCTTCGCTCCTGCCTCGGTGCTTCCCAACGCCGCTGAGAAGGCGCTCGTGAAGGAATGGGCAGAATCCGGCAAGCAGTCGGCCCGGTCCGGACACTAATCATGGATCTCTTGCGTAGCGCCAGCCGTGGCCTGAGTGCCGTCAACTCCTATCTCAAGGGGGTCCTCGGCGAGGATTCCTATGAGAAGTATCTTGACCACCACCAGGCCACGGGCTGCGCCACCGAGCCCATGAATATCAAGGAGTTCTGGCGCGACAAGACCGACCGCCAGGACGCCAACCCTGAAGGTCGCTGCTGTTAGATTTACGGGCAGTGTTTGAAAGCCAAGTACGACGGCGGGTGAGCTCACCCGCCGTCGTCCGTGGTTTAAGGGCACGGATTTAAGAGTGTCGGTGGTGGCCCGGCCGGATGTTGCCCTCACGTGAGAGACTGGCGTTATGAGTGAAAAGGCGCAGATCCCGGCCCCCGACGATGCGGCCGCGGACAAGGTAATGGCAGGTGTTCTGGACGGTGCAGTAGCGCAGGAGCCCGCCGCTACAAAGAAGCCGGCCAACGTTGCGGCGATGGTGGACCAGCCTGCGAAGGTCATGCGGATTGGCACCATGGTCAAGCAGCTTTTGGATGAGGTGAAGAGCGCGCCGCTGGACGACGCTGCACGGGCTCGCCTCGCCGAGATTCACCATGCTTCCATTGCGGAGCTTGAGGACGGGCTGGCGCCTGAGCTTGTGGAGGAATTGCACCGGCTCAGCCTGCCGCTGACGGATGATCGGACGCCCACAGATGCCGAGCTGCGCATTGCCCAGGCGCAGTTGGTGGGCTGGTTGGAGGGACTCTTCCACGGTATTCAAACCACTATGGCGGCGCAGGCCATGATGAATCAGCAGACAGCGTCGCGCTTGGCCCAGCACCAGTTGCCGCCCGGAACCGTCATCGCCCCCGGTGTTGTTGTGGGCCCCAATGGTGAGCCGCAGCGCGCGCCCGCTGGGCCGGGTGGCCAGCAGGTTGCCCCCGGCGAAGCGAGTTACGGGCGGGCCGGAAACACCGATTCCGGCGGCCCCGGACAGTACCTCTGACGCCCATGCTCAAAGGACTTTTTAGTGCGGGCCGGCAGGCCAAGCGGGATGATAACGAACTCGGTAAGGGTGTCTGGCGCCGAGCCCACGACCGTTTTCGCCGCGGCTTAGACCGCTTCCACCAAATGCTTGAAGGGCTCGCGGAAACGGAGGCGGCTTCCGCCGCCACCGCGCCTGCCCCCCATCATTACGACGCGATGGTGACGCTCGCAGACCAGCTCGCCGATCTTCTGCCGGTAGTGCGCGGCCTCGCTATGGAAGCGCAGGTACTTGGCCCCAGTGAAGGTATGGAAATCCCCGCCGGGACAGGCGGTTACCTCAATGACGTTCACCGGGAACTGTCCCGGGCGGGCAACGCGCTGGCTGCAACGGCTGAGTCCTTGGCCTTGCTGCGGCTGGGTGTGGGCACTCCTGTCGCCGTGGAACTCAAGGCGGATCTGGTGCGCCAGCACATAACGCGAGCCGGGGAGTTGCTACACGGAACGTCATCTACTCAGCAGTAAGCTGTCTCGCGCACATAGAAGTCCCTCGAAATCCACCAACGCAACGGTGAGCTGCGTCACAATTAGTCTTTTGAGAGATTAGCCTGCCCTTTGATCGATTACGATCAACTTATCTTCGCTAATTATTTCTACCGCCGAAAGGCTCACATGTTGACTTGGCCCACCCTGAAGACTTTGCGTAAAAGCACGCTGACCGCCCTTGCCGGGGCATCCATTTTTGCCCTTGCTGCCTGCGGCGGCTCCACCACACCCTCGGAAAGCAATGGCGCTTCCGGCGGTGCTGATGACACCATCACCGTCTACAACGCCCAGCATGAATCACTCACACAGGCGTGGGTTGACGAATTCACCAAGGAAACCGGCATCAAGGTCACCCTGCGTCAGGGGAGTGACCTCGAGCTGAGCAACCAGATCATCGCAGAAGGCGCCAAGTCCCCGGCTGATGTTTTCCTCACCGAGAACTCCCCGGCCATGACTCAGGTTGAAAACGCGGGCCTCTTCACAGACGTCAGCGCCACCATCCAGGAGCAGGTCCCGGCCGAGTTCCGCCCGTCCACCAACAAGTGGACCGGCATTGCTGCCCGCAGCACCGTCTTTGCTTACGACAAGACCAAACTCACCGAAGCACAGCTGCCCAAGTCCATCATGGATTTGGCCGATCCGGCTTGGAAGGGCCGGTGGGCTGCATCGCCTTCGGGTGCTGATTACCAAGCCATCGTTTCGGCCATGCTGGAGCTCAAAGGCGAGGACGCAACACTGTCTTGGCTCAAGGCCATGAAGGAAAACTACAAGTCCTACAAGGGCAACAGCACTGCCATGAAGGCGGTCAATGCGGGCGAGGTTGAAGGCGCCGTCATTTACCACTACTACTACTTTGGCGATCAGGCCAAGACCGGCGAGAACTCCAAGAACGTTGAGCTGCACTACTTCAAGAATGAAGATCCGGGCGCCTTCGTCTCCATCTCCGGCGGTGGCGTACTAGCCTCCAGCACGCATCAGTCCAGTGCCCAGAAGTTCCTTGAGTTCGTCACGAGCAAGGCCGGCCAGACCGTTCTGCAGACCGGCACCAGCTTCGAATACCCCGTGGGCTCTGACGTTGCAGCGAACGCGGCACTGACCCCGCTGGCCGATCTCCAGGCCCCCAAGATCGATCCCGCCAAGCTGAACTCGGCGAAGGTCACCGATCTCATGACGCAGGCCGGTCTACTCTAGAGTCAATGACTTCCCAACAACGTACGACGGCGGCGCCGAAGCTTGGTGCCAACATTTCGGTTATGCGCAACTTAGCTAAGCGGGCTGGGGGCCGGGGTTCACGCCTCGGCCCTTGGCCCGTCGTCGTGCTTTGTCTGGTGATTGCCGCGTTCTCCCTGCTGCCGCTGGGGTTCGTGGTGGTTGCTACCGCCAACACTGGGTGGGACACCGTAGTTAGTTTGGTGTTCCGTCCGCGCGTTGGCGAATTGCTGCTTAATACGCTGTTGTTAGTGCTGATTACCGTGCCGTTGTGCGTGGTGATTGGAGTGGGTGGTGCGTGGCTGGTGGAGCGGACCAGCCTTGCCGGGAACAAGGCGTGGGCGGTTCTGCTCGCGGCGCCGCTGGCGATCCCGGCCTTCGTTAACAGTTACGCCTGGGTCAGTGCCATTCCGTCATTGGGTGGGGTCTTTGGTGGTGTGCTGATCTCGGTTTTGTCCTATTTCCCGCTGGTCTACATTCCCGTGGCTGCGGTCCTGAGCCGGCTGGACCCGGCGTTGGAACAGTCGGCTTCGTCATTGGGGCTTGGTCCGTGGCGGGTATTTTTCCGTGTGGTGTTGCCGCAGCTGCGGCTCGCTACTGCTGGTGGGGCGCTGCTGGTGTCCTTGCACCTGTTGGCCGAATATGGCGCTTTCGCGATGATCGCGTTCGATACTTTCACCACCGCCATTTATGACCAGTTCCGCTCCACCTTCAATGGTGCTGCTGCAAATATGCTGGCCAGCGTCCTAGTGGTGTTTTGCCTGCTGCTCCTGCTCGCCGAATCCAGGGCACGTGGCAGCGCTCGGTATGCACGGGTGGGTGCCGGTGCGCAGTCGAGCCCTGTCCGCCTGAACCTTGGTCTCTTTCAAGGTCCCAGCCAGCTGTTTTTGGTCGCCGTGTCAGCGCTGGCTCTTGGTGTTCCGTTGTGGCATGTGGGCCGCTGGCTCATCGCAGGGGGAGCGGCCATCTGGCAGCGCTCGGATCTGTTGCAAACGTTACTCTCAACCTTTGGCTATGGTTTGGTCGGCGCGTTGCTGACCATTGTGTTGGCTTTCCCCTTGGCGTATTTGGTGGTCCGGCATGCGGGCCCCGTCAGCAAGGTGCTGGAAGCCGTGAACTATATTTCCAGTTCCATGCCTGGCATTGTGGTGGCGCTGGCCTTGGTGACCATCACCGTTCACAACGTGCCAGCCATCTACCAAAGTTCTTTGGTGCTGGTGTTCGCCTACGCGCTACTGTTCATGCCGCGTGCCTTGGTGAACCTGCGTGCCGGTCTTGCTCAGGTGCCGTATGAGCTCGATGAGGCGGCACAGTCTTTGGGCAAGCCGCCGCTAGCCGCGTTTTTGCGGGTGACGTTACGGCTCTCGGCCCCGGCAGCTGCTGGTGGAGCGGCTCTGGTGTTTCTGGGGATCGTCAATGAGCTGACTGCCACTTTGCTACTGGCGCCCAACGGAACCCGGACGCTGGCCACCCAATTCTGGTCGCTGAGTAGCGAAATCGACTATATGGGCGCAGCTCCGTATGCCTTGCTGATGATTTTGCTCTCGGCACCCATGACTTATCTTTTGTTCGTGCAATCCAAGAAGGCGGCCGGACAATGACCACCCCACCCAAGCAGCCCGGTGTGCCGGCGGCCGATGAAACTCTTCCGCCCAAGGGTCGGCGTGCGGACGGTCCCGGACGTATTGCGGACCGGCCCGTGCCGGAGGCAGCTGAGGCCCGAACCTTTGTGCAGGCTAGCAGCGAGGTTCCCGCTCATCTGCAAATCAGCAATGTGCGCAAGAGTTTTGGTAGCACCGAGGTGCTCAAGGGCGTGGATCTTGAAGTTGTCCAGGGGCATACGACGGCGATCGTGGGACCCTCCGGATCAGGAAAAACCACCTTGTTGCGGCTCATCGCAGGCTTCTCAGCGCCAGATTCTGGCCAGATCTCACTGGCCGGAAAAGAAGTTGCTGGACCGTCCCAGTGGAACCCGGCTCACAAGCGCAGTGTTGGCTACGTTGCGCAGGACGGTGCCCTGTTCCCGCACTTGAGCGTGGGCGCCAACATCGCCTTCGGCCTGCCACTGCGGGGTAAGGCTGCATCGCTCCGTGTGGGGGAATTGCTGGAGATGGTGTCGATGGATGCGTCGTACGCCAAGCGCCGCCCGCACCAGCTTTCCGGCGGACAACAACAGCGCGTGGCCCTTGCCCGGGCGTTGGCCCGCCAGCCGGAGCTGATGCTACTGGATGAGCCGTTCAGTGCACTCGATGCAGGCCTGCGAGTTGCCACCCGGCGCGCGGTCTCCCAAACGCTGAAACAAGCTGGGGTAACGGCCATCCTCGTGACGCACGATCAAGCCGAGGCCCTCAGCTTCGCCGACCAAGTGGCCGTCATGCGTGATGGAAAACTAGCTCAAATCGGCAGTCCGTTCGTGGTCTACACCCGCCCCTCAGACCGGGCCACAGCCGAGTTTCTCGGCGACGCCGTCATCATCGAGGCGTGGATGGAAGGCTCCCTGGCGCTCTGCTCGCTCGGCGGAATTCCCGTCCGCCGCCCACCTGTCCAGGGCAAAGTGCACCTGATGCTGCGACCAGAACAAATCCGCATCGCCAACGGCGGACCCATCCGCGGCCGCGTGGTTGATACCGACTACTTCGGTCCCGAAACCACCGTCCGCATCCAGCTGGAACCCATCAAGGTCGACGCTGAACACCCCCTCGATCCACACCAGCCAGTCGGCGGCGAAATTATCACCATCCGGCACTGGAACGCGATGCTTGCCCGCCCCGGCACCGAATTGTCGCTCAAGGTAGTGGGCGAAGGCGTCGTCTTCCCCTGGGACTAATCCCCACGCCCTCCCACCGCTGACAAGCTCATGCCGGGGGCCTCGGGCGTGTGGGCCCGCGCGGCGACTCTATCGGCGACCCTATAGGCGACCCTGCGGAGATGAGCCCAGAGTTGAACCTGCGGAGGTGAGCCCAGAGTTGAACCTGCGGAGGTGAGTCCAGCGTTGATCCGTGAGCTTTGGTCGTTTACAGCTTGCTAAACGACCAAAGCTCCCGGATGAATGGATACCGGTTCTTAATTCGGGCAGTCACGCCCCTGGGAGAGGTTGAAACAGCAGCTATGGCGATTTCGGGCCTGGCCAAAGTTGAAACAGCAGATAACGCGGTGTGTTGGAGCTCCGCCGATTCGAGACTGCGGATAATGCGGTAAAAGTTGCCGATTTATCGCCTTAGCTGCAGTCTAAACGTAAAAGGCTTGGGGGAATCGCATCAGCTGCAGTTTCGATGGCTTGGGTGCAGCCGTTCCGGGCAACTGGCCGAAGCAACTGGGCACAGCAATGGCTGAAGCAACGACTGACGTTGGTCCGAGGCAGATTGCGTAGGGAACCAAAAAACCCCGCCGTGGCGGGGTTTTAGTGGAGCCTCCAAACAGAATCGAACTGTTGACCTTTTCATTACGAGTGAAACGCTCTACCAACTGAGCTATGGAGGCCTGTGCTGGCTTTTACCCTTACGGGCTCAAGTACCGAACACAAGAAACCACTCTAATATGCGCGGGCCGGATGTACAAAATCGGGCCCCGCAGAACCGAGGGAACTTAGCATCGAGTTCCCTCGGTGGGGACTTTTCCGTCCACAAAGTAGTCGTCCACCACCGTGGTTAGGCAGGCATTCGAGCGGCCGTAGGCAGTGTGGCCTTCGCCCTCCCAGGTGACCAAGACGCCGGAATCTAGCTGTTTGGCTAGGGCCTCGGACCATACATAGGGGGTAGCCGGATCGCCGGTGGTGCCAACTACCAAGATGGGACCAGCCCCGGCAGCAGAAATGGCGGACGGATTGCCAGTTGCCTCATGCGGCCAGAACTTGCAGCTCAACCCTGAGTAGGCCAGCAGAGCCCCAAACGTGGGGGCGGCCTTCTTGAGCAGGTCAGCCTGTTCACGCATGTGGGCAAGGTCCGAGTTCATCGGGTAATCCAAGCAGTTGATAGCGGTGAACGCTGCAGAGGTGTTGGAGTTGTATTGACCATCGGAGTCCCTGTCCGCTGAGAAGTCAGCCAGCATCAGCATGCCCGAGGCATCACCAGCAAAGGCTTGCGTCAAAGCGCCGGTCAGGGGAGCCCACAGATCTGTGGAGTACATGCCAAATGCCAGTGCGCCACCAAATTCGGTGCCGGTCACCACGCGGCCTTCAGGTGTTTGCTGAGGCGTGGCGCTGTAGACATCGTTGAGTTCACGGACTTGAGCCATGGCCTCATCCACGGATCCGGAGACGGGGCAATCGGTGCCAGCCAAGCAATCAGCGGCCCAGGCCCGCAGTGCGTTCTCAAAGCCCACGGCCTGGCCCATCGAAACCTGGTCAATGTCCAGCGACGGATCCATGGCACCGTCCAAGGAGAACTTGCCCACCCGTTCGGGGAACAGCCCGGCGTACGTGGCGCCCAGCTTGGTGCCGTAGGAGAAGCCCATGTAGTTCAGCTTCGGATCCCCCACCACGGCTCGGAGAATATCCATGTCGCGAGCAGCGCTGACGGTATCCACAAACGGCAACGATGGGCCGGAATTGGTCTTACATAGCTCCGCTTGACGCTTAGCTTCAGTCTCGAACGCGGCCATGCCGGCGTCGGTGGATGGATCGAAATTTTGCTGGCGAGTAGCATCCATTTGGGCGGAGTCGAGGCACTTCACGGGCGCCGAACGCTGTACTCCGCGGGGGTCAAAGCCCACCACGTCATAGGCGCCGCGTAGCTTCTGAGAGAAATAGACCTGTGCGGCGTCCTGGACCATATCCACCCCGGATCCGCCTGGGCCGCCCGGGTTGACCAACATGGCGCCTTGCCGGTTTCCACTGGCCTGCAGCCGGGTCACCGCAAGCTTGATCGATTCCTTGTTCGGCTTCTCATAGTCCATCGGGACCTCGACCTCCGCGCATTGGAACCCGCCACTGCAGGAGGTCCAGGTCACCGCCTGAGTATAGAAATCCGTCAGGTTTTCGGGCACATCGCCCACCACCGCCGGGTCAGCGGAACTCACGGTGGGCTGCTCGGGAGCCAGCACCGAGCACGATCCCAGCATCAGGCCCAGCACAGCCATAGCGGCGATGAGGGGCAAACGGAGGTGGCGGGGGCGCCGTCGTGCATTGGGGGCAGTCATAGAAAGATCCTTCACAGCTTAGAGCAGGCTGACTGCCATGGCTTCAAGAGCCAGCAGTGGGGCAACATTGGTGGTGGTCAGGCGGTGGCGGACGGCATTGATGGCATCCATGCGCACCAGGGTGGTTTCGGCGCGCGAGCCGCCGGCAAAGTCATTCAGCTCCGCGCGCAGGGTCTCGTTGACCAGTTCTACCGAGTCACGTTCGACGCCGTTGCCTCCTCGGGCGTTGAGCTGAAGTACCAGCACATCTCGGTAGAAGGAGAGCAAATCCGTCAGTGCCCGGTCGAGGTGGTCCGTCACCGAGCGCTTGGCACGGCGTTTCTGGTCCTCTTCCAAGGCACGCACTTGGGCTCGCATGGGCGGCGGCAACGTCCCGGTCTCGGGTGCGCCAAGGTTCCGCAACAGTGTGGCCTTCTCGCCGGCGTCGCGCTCTTCATTTGAGGAGGACGCTTCATCCTGGGCCAAGGCCAGCAGGGAGGCGGCGGCCATGACGGCGGTAGTGACATCGTGCAGATTCAGGGGCAGCCGGACGGTAGTGTCGCGACGTTTCCGGGCACCGGTGTCTTGGGCGAGGCGGCGGGCGATGCCAATGTGGCTTTGCGCGGCGCGGGCGGCGATCAGCGCCAGCCCGGGTTCGATCCCGTCGCGGCGAACGAGTAGTGCGGCCACGTCTTCAACCGGTGGAAGGCGCAGGGTCAGTGTGCGGCAGCGCGAACGGATGGTGACCAGGACATCGGCCGGACTCGGGGCGCACAGGATCCAGATGGTGCGCGGCGGCGGCTCTTCGATGGCTTTGAGGAGGACGTTAGTGGTGCGTTCGGCCATACGGTCGGCGTCGCCCACAATGATGACGCGCCAGCGGGCAGAGGAGGGGCTATCGTGTGCCTTGCGGACCAGTTGCCGCGCCTCTTCGATGGAAATGGTGGTTTTTTCGGTGGCGATGAAAGTGACGTCGGCGTTGGTACCGGCCAAGGTGGTGTGGCAGGCCTTGCACACGCCACAGCCTCGAGCGTTGAGCTCAGTCTGTTCGCACACCAATGCCGCCGCGAAAGCTAGGGCTGCGTTGGAGCGGCCGGAACCGGGTGGGCCGGTCAACAGCCATGCGTGCGTGGGCTTACCGGATTGGGCCGCACGGCGCAGCTGAGTCACCACCGATTCCTGACCTTGAAGGTCAACCCAAACACTCATGCGTGCTCCAACAGCAGGTCCGCCACGCGTTCGGCGATGGCGCTAGCCAAAGTGTCAATTTCTCCATCGGCGGGCAGGACCAGATACCGTGCCGGGGTGGCTGCGGCCCGCTCCAAGAAGGCTGCGCGGATGGCGGCGTGGAAACCATCGGGTTCGGATTCCAGCCGGTCCTCGGCGGCCTCCCCGGCAGTGCGGCGCGCACGGCCCGCCTCGGGGGAGACGTCCAGGAGAACTGTCAGATCCGGCCACAAGCCGCCGGTGGCCCAGTTATTGAGATCTTCGATGGCTGAGGCGCCTAAGCCCCGGCCCACTCCTTGATAGGCGATCGATGAATCCGCGTACCGATCGCTGATGACAATCTCCCCGCGTGCCACTGCGGGGGAGATGACTTGGGTGGCGTGTGCTGCGCGTGCGGCGGCAAAAATAAGCGCTTCGGTCCGGGCATCGATCTCGCCCTGGCCGTGATCGAGTACCAGTGAGCGCAGCTTTTCGCCCACGGGAGTCCCGCCTGGCTCACGGGTCCGCAAAACCGTGCGGCCGGCGTTGGACAAGGTCTTGGCTAGCAACGCGGCTTGGGTGGATTTTCCGGCCCCGTCGCCACCCTCAAAAGCAATGAAAAGGCCCAGTGTAGGCGCGGCGGGGGCAGGGAGAGCGGGGGAATCAGTCACGCCATAAGCCTACCGGCCCAAGCTGAATGATTCCTTGGGCGCGCTGGGACTATCCACAGGCACAGGGGCAGGCAACGCAGCGAGACAGCTAAGAAGTGTCATCTCGTCAAAGCAGTGCTCATGCGGGTGGTGTTGGTCCGCATCATCTCGAGGTAGCTTTCAGCGCCCTCGCCCGGGGCACTGAGGGATTCGGTGAATAACGGAACGATCTCCACGGCTACTTTTGCCTCCTGTGCCAAGACCTCCGCGAGCCTTTCGGGCTGGGACGTATCGGCAAAAATGGCGGGGACGCCGGCCTCGCGGATGGTGGTGGCCAAGGCGCTGAGATCGGCGGCACTGGGTGCGGCCAGCGTAGTGCCACTGGGCATGACGGCGCCCACCACCTCAAGTGCAAAGCGGTCCGCCAGGTAGCCAAATACGTGGTGGTTCGTGACGATTTTGCGCCGGCCCGCGGGTACGGTGGCAAACTCCGTAACCATCCAGGCATCCAGCTCGGCCACTTTGGCGCGGTAGTTGGCGGCATTGCTGTGCAACGCTACAGGGTCTGCGATGCTCACGTGCTGGGCGACGGCCTCTTCAATAGCCGCGATGGCTGTGAGGATGCGCTGCGGATCGGTCCAAAAATGCGGATCGAGCGTGCCGCCCGCTCCTGCGCCCACTGCTGCGCTCTGATGCGACAGCGGCTCGATCGCAGCCCCAACTTCTATGACAGGAACGCCCTGTTTTTCGGCTGAGGAGACGTGGTTCAGGACCGCTTCTTCCAGCCCGAGTCCATTGAACACAATCAGTTCAGCCTGCTCCATTTGGCCCGCCTGAAAAGCGGAAACCCCGAAGGAATGCGGATCGGCGTTCGCCTCCATGAGAACCACGACGTCGGCCGTGTCGCCGACAATATTGCGCGTGATATCGCCCAGGATATTCGTCGTCACCATGATGGTGGCCTTGTCGCTGCCGGAGTTCACTCCGCCTGCCTGGCCGCTACCTGCCTGGCCGCTACCTGCCTGGCCGCTACCTGCCGGCGCGGCTGAGCAGGCCGGGAGGACTCCTGCGGCGAAAATCAGCAGCGCTGCCATAGCAATTTTGGCTTGTATGCTCATGCTGTTCCCCTTCAGCCCCATGCCCTTCACAGTCCCGTCTCCACAAGTTGCGCCGTGGCCTCGCTGGTGGGGAAGGTACGGGCCACACGCAGTTGATCCCGGTAGTCGAGTTCGTAGATTTTTGCAGTGTTGGGATGGCTCAAGTATGCGCGGTTATTGTTCACCACGAGCGACGGCGGCTGGCCGCCCTCCGTGGCTGGCAGAAGGTCCGCTTGTGCTTCCACCGCGAGGGTCTTGGAATTGAACGCATAGACGGTGCCGCTCATACCAACAGCCAAGGCGGGCGCGCCGTTGCCGGCCGTGGTTGAGGCTACGAGCGGCTCGGGGCTGTCGAGGAACTGGATTTTCTGAGCAGCCACATCAAGATGCCACAACCCAGCCGAGCCCGCCAGCGCTGTCAGTTCGCTGGATCCGGGCCTGTGCGCAAAGGAATCGATGCGCTCGCCGGAGTTCGTGTTCGGGTAGGGGATCTTGGTGGCTGTGAGAATGCCGTCGTTATCGCTGACCATCAGTACACCGTCGCTGCAGCCAAACAACACTCCATAACTGGTGATGGCATGGCCTCGTAAGGATGTGCATTCAGCGTTCGCGAGGGACTCGCTTGCGCCTAATGCGTCAAAAACGGACACCGAGGTGGGGAGTTTATCGCTGCCCGGGGAGCTCGTGACCAGTACATGACCCCTGTAAGGGACCGCCATCCCGGTGTGCGGAGTCCCAGGAATACTCAGCTCCACCGGGGCGTCCCCTTGATCGAGCGCTTCGCGCAGCAGGACGGAGGTGGTGCCAGTGCTTTCATCAAAGATGGCCACCTTATTTCCATCCCCGATAACGGTACCGAAGGGCAGGGGAGTATCGTTCTCCAGAGTGCGGGCTTCGGAACTGTAGTAGTGGTTGTGATCGCCATGCACGCGGGTCCACACCCCGGTATCAACCACGTTCAAGGGAGCAGTGGGTTCGGTTCGGACAAAGAGGAATCTGCCGTCATGACTCAATGAAGTTGCCCCCGGAAATGTGGCGCTGAATCCTTCCTCGCCAGTGAGCGGATCGATCATGGTGATGGTTCCAGAATCGGCAGACAGGTAGCTCAAACGGCTTTGCGTCTCGTCTGCCTCGGTGGCGCCGGCAACGAAACCGTGCGGAACCGCGCTGCTGCCCTGTACTGACTCGGGCCCCTGACCTGGTCCGGCTCCCGGTTCTGCGTTTGGCGTGCTGGCGCAGGCGCCCAATGCCATCAACGCTGTCAGCGCCAACGCTGTGAAACGGCTTCGTTTGCTTGTGGGTGAGCTCGTGCTCATGCGGAAAGTGCCTTTCGGTGGAGGGTGGGCCGTGCAGCCCTGGCGGAGCCAAAAGCTCGCATGCTTGCGGCCAGAATGCTTGACGCGAAGAACAGTGCGACGGCGGTTGCTGCGATAGTTGCTCCGGCGGCGGTCCGCGCGTGCCAAGAGATCAGAAGCCCTGCCACCACCGCCGCGCAGCCCAGAACGGCGGCGATAACCATGATGGCTGGAATGGATTTGGCCCACGGCAGCGCGGCAGCCGGAGGAGCGATGAGTAAGCCGAAGACCAGCAGTGTGCCGACCACTTGAAAAGAGCCGGCCATGGCTGCGGTGACCAGGAGTAAGAGAACAGTGCTAGCCAGCCCGGGTCGCATGCCCAAGGTGGCGGCTTTCCGCGCGTCGAACGTTAATGCCGCGAAGGGGCGGTGAAAAACCATGGCAACCACGGCCGTACCCAACAGGACGCAGCACAGCAGCCAGATATCTGACCAGGTGACAGCCAGAACGTCGCCGAACAGGATGCCAGTCAGGTCCACTGCGAAGGATCGCGAGCGCGAAATGATGATGACGCCGGCCGCCAGCATGCCCACGAAGAGTAGGCCGATCGAGGTGTCGTTGGAGAGGCGCCGCTGGCGGGACATGGTTGATATTGCGAGCGCCATGGCGGATGCGCTGACAGCTGCCCCGATGACGGGGTTGATGCCCAGGAGGAGGGCGATGGCGATGCCCGGGAGCATGCCGTGGGACATGGCGTCGCCGATGAAGGCCATGCCTCGCAGGACCACCCACGTTCCGACGATGGCGCACAGCAGAGCCACCGCGAATCCGCCGAGGGCGGCACGTTGGACGAAGGAAACGGTGAAGGGGTCAAGGAGCCAGTGCATTCGATAAGCCTACTATAATGAGAATCATTATCAATTAGAGGGGATGTTTTATGAGTGTGGTTAGTCTGAACGGCGTTGCTTTCGCCTATGGGAATCGTGTGGTGTTGGAAGGGGTGGATTTGCGTCTCGACGCCGGAACGCTGACGGCTGTTCAGGGCGCCAATGGTTCGGGGAAGTCCACCCTGCTCGGGCTACTTGCCGGAATTCTCCGCCCGCTGCGGGGCGAGGTGCAGGGGTTGCCCGGAGTGCGCCCGGCGCTGGTGCTGCAGCGTAGCTCCGCCTCGGAATCGTTACAGCTCACTGTGCGGCAGGCTGTGGCGATGGGTTGTTGGGGTAACCGCAGCTGGCTGAGCAGGTTGGGGGCGGGGGACCGGGCTGTGGTGAATCAAACGATGGAAGCGCTGGGCTTGGCCGATCTTGCCCACAGTCAGCTGGGTGAGCTTTCCGGTGGTCAGCGTCAGCGTGTGTTGTTGGCTCAGGGCCTGGTTCAGGGTTCGCAGTTGCTGGTGTTGGATGAACCTACCGCTGGCGTGGATGCGCAAACGCAGGTGCATATTCGGGACATCATTGCCCAGGAAGTTGCTCGCGGCGTCACCGTCGTCGAGGCCACGCATAGCGATGCTGATGCTGCTCAGGCTGGACGCATCGTGACGTTAGCCCAGGGTTGTGTCGTGGCGGATACTGCTGCGACGCTGGCAGGCGCTGCTGCTGCGGTGCCGGTGGCCTGAGTGCGCGTCAAGCCATTGGTCCGCGCTTCACTGTGCTGTGGGAAAAGTGAAGCGCGGACCGGGCTGTGGGTGGGATGCTGGGCCAGCGGGTCGTGCTGACCAGCGAGTCTAGTGGTCGGCGTCCGCCTGGCCCGAGACTCCCGTGATTTCATTCGGAACCTGATCCAGCGGGTGGCTGGCAGTCACCGTGCTCGAGGGCAGGTCCACGGTGTGGAGCATCTTCTTTGCCGGGTCAGTCACATAGGCGATGGGGCCGTCCACGAAGATAGATGGGCGTGGCTGCTGCCAATCCAAGGGCTCTTCCCAGGGTGCCACGACGTCCACGGCTGCGGTTTCGGTGCCGGTGTCGGGGTTATAGATGTGCAATTTTCCGTCAGTGCCCAGCATCAGCGCAGCACCGTCGCCCCCGCGGGCAAGTGAGCGGAACGAGTATGAGTAGTCGATCGGCACCAGGGTGAGCTTTCCGGTGGCAGTGTCTGTCAGCGAGAACGTCTTAGGGCGCTCCAGTTCGGCGTTCTTGTCCTTCTTGTAGTCACCCAGAACAACCGTGGAGGCGTCGCTGCCGGCTTGATTGCCAATGCGGCCATATGCGTCAGGGGAGGAAATCTTGGTGAACTTGGAATCCTTGATCAGCAAGAGCCCATCTTCGCAGCCAAGGACCAGGGTTTCTCCATTTGCAGTTCCCTTGGCTGATGCTTCTCCGTGGACGCCGGGGCAGTCCGAGCTTTCTGCCACAACGGCGCGGGCACCCTTGGCGTCCGGCGCCGCCAAGAGCTGCGCAGTGTTACGGCTCTCGCTGGTTCCTTCAGTGACCAGCATCTGAGAGTTGCTCAATTGCACGGCCACGCCATGATGGGCGGCGCTGGTCTTGTAGTCCTGGGTGGGCGGAAGTTCGTGGGAGCCCAGATCTGAGGGGTTGAAGATGTTGACAACGCCGGTGCCGTCGTCGAACAAGGCGGTCACGCCGCCATGGTTGACGGCATGGCCGGGGGTGGTTGCCGGAAATTTCAGATCTTCCAAGGCTGGCGCTGCCGTGAAGTAGTGATGGTGTTCGCCATGAGCCTGCGACCAGCTGCCCGCGTCCAAAACCTGGAAGCCTCCCGTGGTGGACACCAGAACGTGGCGCCCATCGCCGGCGGGGTTCAGTCGGTTGAATCCCGCTAGGTCCAACTCAGCCACGGGCTTACCGGTGCTGGCGTTCAGGACGGTCATGCCGCCGTCGTGCGTGATGACTAGTCGGGGCTGGGCAGTCTCCGCCTCGGTGCTTTCGTGCTCGTGATTATCTGCTGGGGCGCTGTGGTTGGCCGAAGCCTCGGTGCCAGCATTTGCGGCATCGGGAGTGTCCGGCGCGCTAGCGCAGGAAACTAGCGCGAGAGTGGCCGCCAGGGCCATGCCGGTCAGTGCAGAACTCCGCAGCGCTGAACCCCGCAGCGCGGAGGTTTTCCTGAGTGAAGAAATGGGTGGATGGGTGTTTTTTGTGATGGTCATAGCCCGATGCTAACGTTAATGAGAATCATTATCAAAAACAAAAAGCGGTGATCTGTCATAAATCCACCCCTGAGTCCGTCATGAAATTCCTGTTGCCGGGAGCAGTCGGTCTACTCTGGAAAACATGAGCTACCAGCCTGCCTCGCACCCCGACCATCTCAGCCCCGACACAGTGGTCGTTGCGGCCGGACGCCCCGACCGTGGGCATGACGCCCCCGTCAATCCGCCGATCGTGCTGTCCTCCACCTATGTGGGGACCGGAACCGTGGTGGATGGGGACCGGGCCTACGGGCGCTACTCCAACCCCACATGGGATCCGTTGGAGGATGCGCTGGCCCAGTTGGAGGGGGCATCACTGCCGGCGCTCATTTTCAGCTCTGGCCTGGCCGCTGTTTCCGCCGCGCTCTCGCTGATCCCCGTTGGCGGTGTGCTGGTCATGCCCGCGCATTCGTATCAGGGCGCCTTGGTCATGGCGCAGGAGATGGCAGCCAAGGGCATGTTCACGGTACGGACCGTTGACATTGCCAATAACGATGAGGTCATCGCGGCCCTCACCGGCGCTGGAGAGAAGGCGGCCAGCATGCTCTGGCTGGAAAGTCCCACCAACCCCATGCTGGAAGTGGCCGATATGCACGCGCTGTGCCGCTCAGCTGCTGCCGTCGGCGCGCTGGTGGTCACGGACAACACCTTCTCCACCCCGCTTGTGCAAAAACCTCTTGAGCTGGGATCGGACGTTGTTCTGCATTCAGTGACCAAGTATCTGGCCGGCCATTCCGACGTCATCATGGGCGCCCTCGCTACCTCTAACCCCGAGGTCCGCGCCCAGCTGCTGCATCACCGTTCCATCCATGGCGCCATCGCCGGCCCGTTCGAGGCGTGGCTGGCCCTGCGCGGTTTGCGCACACTGGCCTTGCGGGTGGAGCGCTCGCAGGCCAGCGCCCTTGAACTGGCCACCCGCCTGGAGATGCATGACGCCGTTGAGAAGGTTTTGTTCCCCGGCCTACCTTCTGATCCGGGTCATCTGAGGGCCAAGGCACAGATGAGCGGGTTTGGATCCATCCTGTGCATTCAGATTGCCGGTGGCGCTGACGCTGCTGAGGCCGTGGTTGAGGCATTGCGCTTGTGGACTCCGGCCACCTCGCTGGGTGGTGTGGAATCGCTGATCGAGCGCCGCCGCCGTCACGCCAATGAACCGGCTTCGGTTCCAGAGAACCTGTTGCGTTTGAGCGTGGGCATTGAAAATTTGGAAGACCTCTGGAACGATCTGGAGCAGGCTTTGGCCCATTCTTCCCTGGCTGCGTCCAACGTCGGGGATTCACAGAACAATTCCAGTACTGAGCTGTAAGCTAATCCTGTGTCTAATCTTTTGAATTTCGTGGAATTCTTCATCCTTGTTGCCCTGGGCCTACTGGCCCTGGGCATTCAGGTCTGGGCCTTTGCCGACTGCTTGCGTACTCCGCCGAGCGTGTTTGAGCGAGTGTACAAGCGGAACAAGACATTCTGGACGGCGTTGACTGGTGGCGCTAGCTTCTTCGGATTCCTCTACATCATTGGCCCGGTCACGTCCTTGACGGTTCCGCCCATGGGCATAATGATGCTGTTCACTCTGGCTGGCGTCACCGCAGCAGGCGTTTATTTGGCCGACGTTCGTCCGGCCTTAGCCGAGATTCGTGGGCGCGGCAAAGGTGGAAACAACCGCGGCTCCTCCTGGTAGCTCTGTTAGAACCGGTAAGCCTGCACGCTTAGTCCAGCCTGCTAGTTCTGGTAATCCAGCTAACTCTGATAACTCAGCTAGTGCGTATCCGGTTAGTTCAGCTTGTGTCATCGGGTTCAGGAAGTAGGCCCCAGCAGCCCTGGCCGGCGATAGTATGCCGGGTTCGCGGGAATCGGTTCGTCCCGGATTCACGTCGAGCAGTTTCCTGACGAGGACTTTCAGGGTTCGATTCCTCGCCCGAGCCCTTAAATCGCCTCCCGGACCGCAATTGCCTAGGTGACCAGCCTCGAGTGTGCAGTTGAT
Organism: Arthrobacter sp. Sr24; assembly: GCF_054511175.1. NCBI lineage: Bacteria > Bacillati > Actinomycetota > Actinomycetes > Micrococcales > Micrococcaceae > Arthrobacter > Arthrobacter sp. Sr24. The sequence goes on from NZ_JBTNDB010000015.1 coordinate 66,352, forward strand.
GTACGTTGTAAGGCCCAAAACGTCCAAAAGCGTACCTTAAGTGAACACTCGAGGCGCGCGGAAGTCTCGGCGGCGTCACTGAACCGCAGCTCGGTTGCTGAAACGCCTGGAGCAAGCCCAGCGCGCGAGTACTTCTAGCCCGCGCTTACACATAAACACTCAGCTAATCGACGCTAAGCGGATACGCACTACCCAGCTAGATTCGGTCAGCCCGGTAGATTAGTTCAGCCTGCTAACTGAGGCTGCTAACTAGGGCCGGGTCAACAGCAGACCATGCCACGGTCAACTCGCCCAAACGCCAACGCGAGGGTGCGCGCACCACGGGCCAGCCGTCGTCGTACATTGCTTTGCACATGCGCAGCCAGCGCTGACGGTTGCCGAAGGAGGCCAGCTGCGCCCCGGAGAGCCAGTGTTTGTCCAGCGCCTGTAAGAATCTGTGAATTTTTTCGCCCGGCATATTGTGGTGGATCAGCGCTTTGGGGAGCCTCTCGGCCACATCGCTGGGCAGCTCGAAGCCGCCAAAACGCAGGGAAATTGTCAGGGATTGCGGACCTTCCACACCGAGGGCAACCCAAGTGCTGCGGCGGCCAATCTCATCGCAGGTGCCGTCCACGAAAATGCCCTGCTCCGTGAGGCGCGAACAGACGGTGGCCCAGATGAGAAGCACATCGGACTCGTCGTACTGGCGCAGCACGTTGAAGGCGCGCACCATGGTGGCCTTGCCGGGGACGGGAATTTCAAAGCCGCCTACTCGAAAATCTAAGCCACCGTGTTCCAAGGGCTTGGCGATGCGGACGCGCTCGGGTTCAATTTCGATGCCCGTGACATGGGCGCTGGGGCAGACGGCGTGAATGCGCGAATACAGTTCAACGGCCGTTGTCGGGGAGCCGCCGTAGCCAAGATCCACCACTAGGGGATTGCTTTCCGTGCGCAAGCGCCATGCCTGGGGGCCGGCCAGCCAGCGGTCTACGCGTCGCAGCCGGTTGGTGTTGGTGGTGCCGCGGGTGACATTGCCAAAAGGTTTATTGCGCTGGCGTGCGGCCCCGGGCCGGGAGGTCCCAGCGGGGTCGGCGGAGACATTCTTGACCCTTTGCGCACGTTGAACCACCCATAAATTCTATTTTTCCGTAAGGGTGACTTTTGCCAAATCCGTGCTGCTGCTCCTGTGTGTCCAGACACATTTGGCTGAGCGGTGACGGCTGTCCCAGCGCTGCGCATGGTTACGGGCAAACCGTACGCAGCTTCAGTGTGGCGTAGTAAGTGGCGTAGTAATTCGAGCCCTCCGGTCCTCGCCCGGTAAGATGAAACCATGACTTATACGCTGATTTTGCTACGCCATGGCCACAGTGAGTGGAACGCCAAGAACTTGTTCACCGGTTGGGTGGACGTTGACCTGAACGATCAGGGTCGCGCCGAAGCCGCACGCGGCGGTGAGCTGCTGGTGGAGAACAACCTTCTCCCCGACGTTCTGTACACCTCGCTCCTGAAGCGTGCAATCAACACCGCCAACCTCGCCCTCGATAAGGCTGACCGCGGATGGATCGACGTTAAGCGCGATTGGCGCTTGAACGAGCGTCACTACGGTGCTTTGCAGGGCAAGGACAAGGCTCAGACCTTGGCCGAGTTCGGCGAGGAACAGTTCATGACCTGGCGCCGCAGCTACGACACCGCGCCGCCGGCACTCTCCGATGACAGCGAATTCTCTCAGGCCCACGATCCCCGCTACGCCGGCTTGGGCGACGTCCTGCCGCGCACCGAGTGCCTCAAGGACGTCCTTGTTCGCCTGCTGCCGTACTGGGAGTCAGACATCAAGGTTGACCTCAAGGCTGGCAAGACTGTTCTGGTCACCGCTCATGGCAACTCGCTGCGCGCCCTGGTCAAGCACCTGGACGGCATCTCAGATGACGCCATCGCCTCGCTGAACATCCCCACGGGCATCCCGCTGGTCTACGAACTGGACGAGAACTTCGCCCCCATCACCCCCGGCGGCAAGTACCTGGATCCGGAAGCCGCTGCGGCCTCCATCCAGGCTGTTGCCAACCAGGGCAAGAAGTAACACACGCCTTATAAAAGTTCGACGGCGGGGGCCCACCTTCAAAAGGTGAGTCCCCGCCTTCTAACTTTAAGCAGAACACTTTAAGCAGAACTTTAAACGGATCCGCCCCCGTCTCCCACATCCGCGCCAGGTGGAACGGCCGCGGATATGGGGGACGGGGGCGGAACGTGGAACTGAGCAGCCGCACTGAGCAGCCGCAGAGACTAGCCGGCTAGGAAATCCTCGGGCTGCCACTCGCCGGTCACCAGATAGGAGACCTTGCGGGCCACGGAAACACCATGGTCGCCGAAGCGCTCAAAGTAGCGGCTGGCCAGGGTGACATCCACAGTGGTCGCAGCGGATGCGTTCCACTCGGGGGCTCCCATAACAGCGAATACGGACTTGTGGAGCTTGTTGATCGCGATCTTGGCCGTGGCAATCTCGCCCACCAGGTCCAAGTCGCGGGAGTCCAGCAGCTCGGTGACCTTCTCAGCGATCAAGATATCCAGTCGTGCCATCTCGGCAAAGGTTTCCGTCAGCGGTGCCGGGATCACCGGGTTGGGGTAACGCAGGCGGGTCAGCTGAGCGATGTGACGAGCCAGATCGCCCATGCGTTCCAGCGACGCGCTCATGCGCAGCGAGCCAACTATCATGCGCAGGTCACTGGCGACCGGACCCTGCAAGGCTAGAACGTCAATGGCGCGCTCGTCCAAGTCATTTTGCAGAAAGTCGATCCGCGCGTCGGCGGCAATGACTTCCTGGGCGCTTTGGAGATCGGCCGCGGCGAAAGCCGTTGTGGCTTTCTTGACCGCTTCGCCAACCAATTCGGAGATCTCAATAAGCCCCTCACCAATTTGGTGAAGCTCGGCCTGGAATACTTTGCGCACGCGTGGTTCCTTTCAAGGGCAGCCCAAAATGGACCTGTAATGAGTACTAGCATGCCATCCGCACGTGAACGAGACGGCACGCCAAGGTGAACGTTAGTTGAACGGCGACGTTAACGGGCCTATTTTGCGCACATTGCCGTGGTCAGCGCATAGGGTTGTGGTGTGGATCCCTTGTTGGTTGGAGTGACGGCCGGGCTTATTGGCCTGGCCCTTGGTGTTTTTGGCATGCTCGCGTTTAGTATCAGCGAGCGTTCGCGCAAGCTCACGGTGGATATTGGCGAGCCGACGTTGCCCGATGGCGCCGCCGAGGTGCTCTCGGTTGTGGGCAAGGCCTACATCGTTATCGACACGGTCGATGGCGTGGTGCGGGCTAGCCCTGGTGCCTACGCCTTTGGCCTGGTGCGCGGTCATACCGTGGTTCACCAGGAACTTATTGAGCTCGCCCACCGGGTGCGTCGCGCAGGCGTCATTGAGGAGCGCGATCTGATCTTGCCGCGCGTCATCCTCCCCAGTGCGGCCCATCCACACGGAGCTCCTCATGCACCACCAGGCACGACGCCGGCTGCCGCAGTAACGAGCGACGGCTCCAGTTCCGCCAGCCCCGCCCCCACATCCGCGGTCCTACCCGCCGAGCAGGTGCCCACGCACTTGGCTGCGCCGGGACAGGGAACGCTGGTCATCCAGGTGAGGGTGGCTCCGTTGGGGGAGGAATACATCCTGCTCCTGGCAGATGACCGCACGGAAATTGCTCGCACCGAAGCCGTCCGCAACGACTTTGTGGCCAACGTTTCGCACGAACTGAAAACACCGGTAGGCGCCATCTCGCTTCTGGCAGAGGCGCTGGAATCTGCTCCGGAGGATCAGGCCACAGTCCGCCGTTTCGCCTCCCGCATGATGACCGAATCCGCTCGGTTGGCAGCCCTGGTCCAAGACATCATTGAGCTGTCGCGGGTGCAAGGCAAGGACGTGGCCTTGGTTGGCGCCAGCGTGGATATTAACGATGTCATTGCCGAGGCTGTGGACCGCACCAGATCGCCGGCGCAGGCCCGTAACATCACCATCGCACTGGGGCCCCGCAAGCGTGCCGAGGTATATGGCGACCGCTCCCAGCTCGTGACCGCCCTCCGCAACTTGATTGACAACGCCGTGCGCTATTCCCCGGAAAACACCCAGGTGGGCATCGGTTTGTCGGTGGCTGAGGACGTTGTCTCCGTCAGTATTTCCGATCAGGGCGACGGCCTGAGCCCCGCCGAACAGGACCGAATTTTCGAGAGGTTCTACCGGGTCGATACCGCCCGTTCGCGCCACACCGGCGGCACCGGTCTGGGCCTGAGTATCGTCAAGCACATCATCAGCAACCATGGCGGCGAGGTGACTCTGTGGTCGGCCCCCAAATTGGGCTCTACGTTCACCGTGCGGCTGCCCCAACTTTCCAACCAAACGTCAGACGTCGGAACGCATCTGCGCGCCGATCGGCACCCCGGATTGATCTAAAGGAGCGCAACGAGCGTGAGTAGAGTTTTGATTGTTGAGGACGAGGATTCCATTAGCGACCCGTTGTCGTTCCTGCTGTCCAAGGAAGGCTATGAGGTCTCGGTTGTAGACAATGGCCTGGACGCGTTGGTGGAATTTGAGCGCTCCGGTGCCGATCTCATCCTGCTGGATCTGCAATTGCCCGGGATGAGCGGAACCGAGGTGTGCAAGCATTTGCGCCAGCGTTCCAGTGTTCCGATCATCATGCTGACTGCTAAGGATTCAGAGATTGACAAGGTGGTGGGGCTGGAACTGGGGGCCGATGACTATGTCACCAAGCCTTACTCTTCCCGTGAACTCATTGCCCGGATCAGGGCCGTGCTGCGGCGCCAAGGCGAACCCGAAGAGCTGATGGATTCCACGGTGAGTGCGGGGCCGGTGCGGATGGATATAGAGCGGCACGTGGTCAGTGTTCGTGGCGAGAATCTGTCTTTCCCGCTGAAGGAATTTGAACTGCTGGAAATGTTGCTGCGTAACGCCGGTAAAGTCCTGACCCGCGGGCAGCTGATTGATCGGGTCTGGGGTTCGGATTATGTGGGCGACACCAAAACTCTGGATGTCCATGTGAAGCGGCTACGGAGCAAGATCGAAACGGATCCGGCCAACCCGCGGCACCTTGTCACCGTGCGCGGCTTGGGTTACAAACTGGAGCCGTAGCTAGCGGGCCTTTTGTCAAGGCTCTGCTCAAAATTAAGTCACATGTGCTAAATGTTGAATTTTGATTGCTTGGGTTGTTCAACGTCATAAGCTGTGATGGATAACGCGTGCGGGCGTTCCGGTGGTCACATCAGCCCTGGCTGGGGTCAAGGTCTTAGGCCCGAGTAATGATGGTGAAGCCCACACAATCACCTTCGATGAGAGGTGGTTCGTGGTGGACGGAGAGCGCCTGCACTGCAGTGAGGCTGGGGAGTTTGATTTCACGGCAGCAAAGTCGAGACGTCGCAGCAACGCGGTGTTTATGCTGCAATTGCAGCCGCTGGTTCAGCTGGTTGCCGGTGACGAAAGCTGTTGCAGGTTGCAGGTTGCAGGCGCTGAAGCTGATTCCTGCCGGGCGGCAGTAAAAAGGGTGAGCAGCAAAAAAGTAGGCCCGGTTGTCACAAAGACAACCGGGCCTACTCATGATTCACACTCACGCTGCAAAAGAAGCCCGCGCTGCCAACAAGGCGTGCACTCCGACAACAGCAGTAGTGAGAACTAGCTGAGCTGAACTACGGAACTACAGAAAACCAAACCACTTAGGGAGCGACGGTAGCTTCTGCGCTGGGCTCGGTGCTGGCTTCGGCTGAAGCCTCGGCCGACGCTTCAGCAGAAGCCTCGGTGCTAGCCTCGGCCGAAGCCTCGGTAGTAGCCTCGGCTGAAGCTTCAGCGCTGGGCTCTTCGCTGGGAACCAGATTGGTGTATTCGGCCAAGGTGCCATCCAGGATAGGAACCTTCAGGGTTGCCGTTTCGGAACCGGCACCGGACTGGCGCAGTTCAAGGGACTCGTTGCTGCCCGGGGCCTGATCCATGGTGCTCAGCATCGCCTTCTCGGACTCGCTGTTCAGAACCAGCGGAATGCCAGGCTTCACGGTGATTTCAGTCTGCGAGCCCTGGGCTCCGCTGATGGTCAAGGTGATGTCTGAATCAGCCTGGTTGTAGAAGGTGCCAGCAACTCGGCCCGCTCCACCAGCTGCTTCGGAGATGATCAACATGTTGCGCAGTTCCAGCTGACCCATATCCAGGCGAACTCCATCTGATGCGGAGTAGACGCGGGTGGTGCTTTGCTCGTTGATGGCACTGCAACCCGTGAATGCCATGGCACCAATGCCTATGGCTGCAATCAGGCTTAAGCGTTGCGCTCGTTTGGTACCGCGGATGCCGGCAGCGATTCTCACGTCAGTAACTCCTCATGGAAAAGACAAAATATCTTTGTCCAGCTTATCCGCAAAATTGCCAAAAGCATGCTTCCGCGGTTGGGGCCGCAACCACGGCCCCTAAGGAACAGTGTCCGACAGCACTTCGAGTCGTGATAGTCAAGGGCCGGAGAATTCTCCACTTGTTGGAACAATTGCGCCGCCAGCGTAGCTCTGGCCGTCCCTGACCTGCGGAAACTCAAGGGAGTGGCCAGTTAACCGTGGTAAACTAGGAGTATTGGAAAGGGAGAATCCACATGCTTTTTGAGGTCGGCGAGACAGTAGTTTACCCACACCATGGTGCGGCAAAGATCGAAGAGATCAAGATGCGCACCATCCGGGGTGAAGAGAAGATGTATCTCAAGCTCAAGGTTGCCCAAGGGGATCTGACGATCGAAGTCCCTGCGGAGAACGTTGACCTAGTTGGGGTCCGAGATGTTGTAGGCAAGGAAGGCCTCGCGCACGTATTTGAAGTATTGCGTGCGGAGTTTACGGAGGAGCCCACTAACTGGTCCCGCCGTTACAAGGCCAACCTGGAAAAGCTTGCCTCCGGTGATGTCATCAAGGTTGCCGAGGTTGTACGTGACCTCTGGCGCCGTGATCATGACCGCGGCTTGTCTGCCGGTGAAAAGCGCATGCTTGCCAAGGCGCGTCAGATTCTGATTTCCGAGCTTGCTCTGGCGGAAAAGACTGACGAAGACAAGGCAGCAGAAGTGCTGGACGAGGTTCTGGCCTCCTAACGGTCACCAGAATCATCATGCAAACCCCCGCACCCATTGGTGTGGGGGTTTTTGCATGGGTGGGGCAAAGTTGGCCCTGACTGATCCAAGACTGAGCCCACCGGGCTACTGTAGAGACCATGAATGAGGTCAAGACAGGCTCCTGTGCAGTTGTTATTGTTGCAGCCGGTTCCGGGCAGCGCCTAGGCTACGGTGTTCCCAAGGCCCGGGTTCCAGTGGGCGGGCAACCCATGCTGCTCCGTGCGATTCGTGGCGTGCTCAAGGCTGGCGTGGCAGCCCAAATCTGCGTCGCCATTCCGCCCGAGGACGCTGCGTTGGTGTCTATTTGTGAGACCGCCGCCGAGCTGGCACAGGCTCAAGGCATCCTTTTCACCGTGGTTGAGGGCGGTGCTGAACGTTCGGATTCCGTCGCCGCAGCACTGGCCTGCCTAACGGAAGATGTCACCACAGTGATGATTCACGACGCCGCCCGGCCGCTTACGCCGTCGGGCGTATTCAGTCGAGTGGCTGCAGCGCTGCGCGATGGTGCCAAAGCCGTCATCCCGGCGCTGGCCGTGGTGGACACCATCAAGACCGTGGAACCGGCAACCCTGCCCGCCACGGGTGCCGGAGTGGAAAAGGTTGTGGGCACTCCCGCGCGCAGTGTGTTGAGGGCGGTCCAGACTCCCCAGGGATTTGACGTAGCAACTTTGCGTAAGGCTCATGCCCACGCTCTGACGCTCAGTGAGAACGAGCTGGCGGCGATCACCGACGACGCCATGCTGGTGGAAGCTATTGGTGAAGAAGTGTTCGTGGTTCAAGGCTCCAGCTATAGCCTGAAAATCACCTCGCCCACTGATCTTTTGCTGGCCGAGGCCCTGCTGGAAGGGCCGCTGCGTCCACGATGGATTGAAGGATAAACCCATGATTTTGCCCCGTACAGGAATAGGCGTCGACACGCACGCCTTCGCCCCAGAAGATGCCCCCGCCCCGCTCTGGCTCGCGGGCTTGCTGTGGGAAGGGGAGCGCGGACTCAGCGGCCATTCCGACGGCGACGCCGTAGCCCACGCCGCTGCCGATGCCCTGTTTTCGGCAGCTGGAGTGGGTGATCTCGGCACCCATTTTGGTACCGACCGCCCCGAATACGCCGGCGCGTCCGGCGTGAAATTATTGGGCGAGGCGGCCCGGATTGTGCGGGAAGCAGGCTTTGAAATTGGCAATGTTGCCGTGCAGCTCATTGGTAATCGGCCCAAGTTTTCACCCCGCCGCCACGAGGCAGAAGCGGCTTTGAGCCTTGCCGCCGGAGCGCCGGTATCCGTCAGTGCCACTACCTCCGACGGGCTTGGATTCACCGGCCGCAGCGAAGGCATCACCGCTGTTGCCACAGCCCTAGTCGTCCAACGCGAGCACCCGTAAAGCCTCCCGAAGGGATACCCTAGAGCCGTGACCCTGCGATTCCATGACTCCGCCACCGCCGCTATCCGCGACTTCGTCCCGCTCAAAGAGGGGAAGGTTTCGCTGTATTACTGCGGCGCCACCGTCCAAGGTGAGCCGCACATTGGGCACGTCCGCTCAGCGCTTGCCTTCGATCAGCTGACCCGTTGGCTCCAAACCAGCGGCTATGACGTCACCGTGGTCCGCAATGTGACCGACATTGATGACAAGATCCTGGTCAAGGCCGCCGAAAATAACGAGCCGTGGTGGGCGCTGGCCTACCGCTTCGAGCAGGCTTTCGCCAACGCTTACGCATCGTTGGGCATTCAAAAGCCCACCTACGAACCGCGCGCCACTGGCCACATCCCCGAGATGCACGCGCTGATCGCCACCCTCATCGAGCGCGGCCACGCCTACCCGGCTCTGGATAATTCCGGTGACGTTTACTTTGATGTCCGCTCCTGGAAGCAGTACGGCTCGCTGACGCATCAAAATATTGATGACATGCAGGCAGCGCCCGACGCCGATCCCCGGGGCAAGCGCGATCCCCGCGACTTTGCGCTGTGGAAGGGCCATAAGCAAGGCGACCCGGAAACCGCACGGTGGGAATCCCCCTGGGGCGCCGGCCGCCCCGGCTGGCACCTGGAATGCTCGGCTATGGTCACCAAATACCTCGGCACCGAGTTTGATATTCACGGTGGTGGCTTGGATCTGCGCTTCCCGCACCACGAAAACGAGATGGCCCAGTCCCAAGCTGCCGGACACGGCTTCGCCAACTTCTGGATGCACAACGGCATGGTCACCTATGAAGGTGAAAAAATGTCCAAGTCCATTGGCAACACCATCAACCCGCGCGAAATGCTAGAAATCGCCCGCCCGCTGGTGGTCCGTTACTACCTTGGCCAGGCGCACTACCGTTCGGTGCTGGATTACCGCCCGGGCTCACTCACAGAGGCCGCAGCAGCCGTGGACCGCATTGAAACGTTCGTCGCGGCAGCGCGGACCAAGCTCTTCCCGGCCAACGATTTCGGCTACATCGGAACCCGCCCTGAAGCGTTCAGCAAGGCCATGGATGATGACCTGAACATCCCCGCAGCCCTGGCAGTGCTGCATGAAACCGTCCGAGCAGGCAACACCGCACTGGCTGGCAATGACCATGATGGTGTGCAGGAAGCATTCCTGGCCGTCATGGGCATGACAGAGGCTCTGGGCATCAATCCGCTTGATCCCCAATGGCAAAGTACTGGCGGTTCGGACGCTGAAATGACGGCGCTGGATGTTCTGGTCAAGGCCCAGCTCGAAGCCCGTGCGCAGGCGCGGGCGCAGAAGAACTGGGCAGAATCGGACAAAATCCGCGACGTGCTGGCCGCGGCCGGCGTCGAGGTTGCCGATTCCGCAGCAGGATCCACCTGGTCGCTGAAAAAATAGCCCACCGATACCCCCTCTTTAGACGCTAGCGCACCAATGGTTGAAAATTTGCGGACGCTATCGCACGCTCCGCGTTAGCGGTGAGAAGTACCACTTTTTCGGGGATGTGGTACGGGATTTGCATCGAGGCCGTAAGCTACTAGTTACGGGTTCGTTGTTTCCCGTTATCTGGCGTGCCAAAAATGTGCCCGCTGACGCAAATGTTTGACAGATTAGTTTGACGTTCCTACGGTGCCTGTCTTGAGGTGCCGCACCAATCGTAAGGGTTTCACCATGGCCAACAATCCCCGTTCCGGCGCCGTTCGCAAGCTCAAGAAGGGTCCCAGCAAGGGCACGGGCGGGCTTGGTCGTAAGGCACTTGAAGGCAAGGGCCCAACCCCCAAGGCGGCAGAGCGCACCTACCACAAGGCCTACAAGAACGCTGAGCTGGCCGATCGCTCCGCAGCCAAGCGTGCCGGCACCAGCAACTCCCCCCGCCGCAATAGCGGACCCAAGGGCAAGGCCACCGAAGAGCTCGTGACCGGCCGTAACTCTGTGCTCGAGGCGCTGCGCGCAGACATCCCCGCGAAGGCACTTTACGTTGCCGTTCGCGTTGACATGGACGAGCGCGTGCGCGAATCCATCAAGCTGGCCACCGAACGCGGCATCCCCCTGCTCGAAGCTCACAAGCCTGAGCTGGACCGTCTCACCGAAGACGCCATCCACCAGGGCCTCGTTCTGCAGATCCCCCCGTACGAATACGAAGATGCGGTAGATAAGGCCAGCGAAATCATGGCTCTGTGGAAAAAGGGCCACATCGCCAACGCACCGCTGATCGTCGCCCTGGACGGAATCACCGATACCCGCAACCTCGGTGCCATCATCCGTAGCGTCTCCGCGTTCTCCGGCCACGCCGTCATCATCCCGGAGCGTCGCAGCGCCGGTGTGACCGCAGCTGCTTGGAAGACCAGCGCGGGTGCTGCCGTGCGCGTGCCCGTTGCCAAGGCTCCCAACCTGAACCGTGCCATTGGCGCTTTCCAGAAGATGGGCTTCTTTGTTCTAGGGCTCGACGGCGACGGCGACGTTTCGCTGCCCGCTCTCGGACTGGCGCAGGAGCCCGTGTGCATTGTGGTTGGTTCCGAGGGCAAGGGCCTGTCCCGCCTAGTCCGGGAAAACTGCGATCAGATTGTTTCCATCCCGATTGACTCGGCCATGGAATCACTCAACGCCTCCATGGCAGTCGGCATCACGCTGTACGAGATCTCGAAGCAACGCTCGGCGCAAAGCTAGCACCATGCCCATCACTGTCATCGAGGCCATCAGCACCCTAGGGGCGGCTTTGTCGCGCCATTATCCTCTGGGTGTCAGCTCCATTCCCAGGGAACATGGTGAAGCTGCCGCCAATGTGGCAGTGTATTCGCCGGCTTACCGCGATGTGATTCTGTGCTTCCAGCCGCCAGGTGGCGGCTGGAAAGCCGTGCTTTTGGCGGATAAGACCGACGGCGTGCACCACGGTTTGGTGGAAAACATGCCACCGGGCACTCGCTACGGCTTTTACACGAATCCGGATGCCACTACCGAAGAAATGCTCCTGATTGATCCCGAAGCTGTACAGCTTTTACTGGATCCGTATGGCCGTTTCATCGATGAACAAACGGATGAAGAGGGTGTTGTCCGCTACCTTTCGGTCCGGATGGATTCGGGCTTTGATTGGGGTACTGTCAAGCGCCCCAATACGCCGTGGCGCGAGACAGTGTTTTACGAGGCGCACGTGCGCGGGCAGACAATGTTGCACCCGGACGTTCCCGAAGATATTCGCGGCACGTACGCCGGTATGGCTCACCCCGCGATGATCAAGCACCTGCAAGACCTGGGGGTGACCGCCGTCGAACTTTTGCCGGTGCATTTCCATATTGATGAGCCACATCTGCACGGCACCGGCATGAGTAATTACTGGGGCTACAACACGCTGGGATTCTTCGCCCCGCATGTCCAGTACGCCAGTGCCCGGGCACAGGCCGACGGGCCGCAGGCTGTGCAGGCTGAGCTCAAGGGCATGATCAAGCTACTGCACATGGCGGGCATTGAAGTGATCCTCGATGTGGTGTACAACCACACGGCTGAGGGCGGTTCCGGCGGCCCCACCTATAGCTGGCGCGGCCTCGCTGAAGAGCAGTATTACCGCATGCGGGATGGCCACTATTTCGACACCACGGGTTGTGGCAATACCCTGAATTTCAGCAATCCGCACGTTTTGAAAATGGCCATGGATTCGCTGCGCTATTGGGTTGAAGAATTCCACATTGACGGTTTCCGCTTTGACCTTGCCGTGTCGCTGGCACGAGACGGCGAGCACGTTTTCAACAACAACCATCCCTTCCTGCTCGCAGCAGCTACGGATGGGGTGCTGGCTTCCACCAAACTCATCTCGGAGCCGTGGGATGTCGGCTACGGTGGCTGGCAGACCGGTAACTTCCCCACCGGGTGGGCTGACTGGAACGATTCCTTCCGCGACAACGTCCGCGATGTCTGGCTCACCGATCGTGCCGCCATGCTGGCCGGTTACCATCACAATGGGCTGGCCAAGTTTGGCGATGCCTTGGGCGGATCGGCCGCGATGTTTGCCGCGTCCGGGCGCAGCCGCATGGCCACCGTCAACTTGATCACGGCCCATGACGGCTTCACCTTAGCTGACCTCACCGCTTACAACCACAAGCACAATGAGGACAACCAGGAAGATAGCCGCGACGGCACCAACAACAATCGCAGCTGGAACCACGGCGTTGAGGGCATCACCAACAACCCCAACACCCTGGCCCAACGCTCCCGGACCAGCCGTAATTTGATGGCCACCATGCTATTGGCCCTGGGCGTGCCCATGATCACCGCCGGCGATGAAATTGGCCGCAGTCAAGGCGGAAACAACAACGTCTACTGCCAGGACAATGAGATCGCCTGGGTCGATTGGACCATGGATGAGGAGGCCAAGACCATGCTCGCGGCCACCACGCGCCTCTTGAAGATTCGCAAGGATTTCCTCGCCGCACAGCCCAGTAGTTACCCCACCCGTGGCGGGCAGGCGTTCATCCACTGGTTCGGCGCCAACGGCAAGCCGATGACCCCGGAAGCCTGGGGAAATCCGCACGAACGCGTGCTCACCATGCTCATGGGATCCCCGGATGGTGCGGTGGACGGCTTGGTCGTCTTCAACACCGGAATCACCGATGAGGACGTGGTGCTCCCCGCGAACCCGCGCTTCACCGCTGCCAGCAGTGCCGATCTTGCCACTAGCGATCCCGATAGCAGTGCGCCTGACAGCGATCTCGACAGTGATCCCAATGGTGATCCCGACAGTGATCGCGACAGTGAGAACACCGGCACGCCGCGGCCCTACATGCTGCGTATGACCACGGAGGCCCCATCTCACACGGACGACGGCGAACCCACCTTCACGCTGTCCCGTTCGCAGCCGCTTATTGCGGCAGGAGACGCCGTGCGCGCGCCTGCAAACACCGTCCAGATCTTCCGAAACGACCTCAGCGGCTCGTAGTCCCCACCGGCTCCCACTGCTCGCAAGAGGGTCCCACCTGGGGAATCAAACATATCCGGCCCGGCGAACGCCGGGCCGGATAGCGAGCACGGATTTTTTCGGCGAGGGACGAGCCCTAAAAAATCTTTCTGCGAGCGGCGGACCCGGCGGTAGCTGGGCCGGAGCGGCGGACCCGGCACCCGAATAGAGCCGGGTGCCGCAATCCACTTACGCTGTAGTGATCAAACCCAGTTCGGCAGGGTTGGCCAGTGCGCTATGGCGGGGGAGCACATGAACGCCGTAGCCGAAATCACCGGACCGGTCGATCAGCAGGTCAGCGGCAAATTGGTACCGGCCGCCACCGTTGTCCTGCACCGATGCCAGCGGCAGAGTCTGCGTTGAGCTCAGATCATCTGATTCGCCGGCGGTCCCGTAGACCACGTTGACTTGGACATCTGCGGGGTTCAAGGATCCCAGCATGATGTGAGCCCGGACCTGCAGGGTTTCGCCAACTTGCGGTTCGTCCGTGAGCCCGTGGGACTCCACGTGTTCCACACGGACATCGTGCCAGGCGGGCCGGACCCGATCAATCCACGCCGCCAACTCACGGACGGACGCGTAGTTTTCGGCCCGGGCTACTCGGCCAGCCACAGCCGCCGGCTGGTACAAACGCTGCACGTATTCGGCCACCATGCGGTTCGCCGAGACCGCAGGACCCAAGTGCGCGATGGTGTGCTTGATCATGGAAATCCAGTGTGCGGGCAGTCCGCCGTCGTGCGCTTGAGAAGGGCCGGCAGCCCCGGCACTAGCAGCCACCACTTCTCCGTAGAAGCGCGGAGCAACCTGCGTTTCCAACAACTCATACAGGGCGGCGGCCTCGATATCGTCGCGTTCGCTTTCGCCTGCCCCAGTATTGGCGCTCGGGATCGCCCAACCGTTTTCGCCGTCGTACATTTCATCCCACCAGCCATCCATGACGGAGAGGTTCAGTGAGCCGTTGATGGCGGCCTTCATGCCGGAGGTGCCGCAGGCCTCGAGCGGGCGCAGGGGGTTGTTGAGCCAGACGTCGCAGCCGGGGAAGAGCGTGCGGGCCATGGCAATGTCGTAGTTAGGCAGGAAGACGATGCGGTGACGCACTTCGGGATCGTCGGTGAACTGGACCAAATCCTGGATCATTTTCTTGCCGGCGTCGTCCGCGGGGTGCGATTTTCCGGCGATGATGATTTGGATCGGGTGCTCAGGGTGCAGCAGCAACGCCTTGAGCCGGGCGGGGTCGCGCAGCATCAGGGTCAGGCGCTTGTAGGTTGGCACGCGGCGGGCAAAACCAATGGTCAGCACATCTGGATCCAGTGCCGAATCGGTCCAAGCCAGCTGAGCATCGGCGGCACCGCGCTTCTTCCAGGAAGACCGCAGACGAGCACGGGCATCCGTCACCAGGGCGGATCGCAGCCTCCGGCGCATGGCCCAAACCTCCTCGTCGCTGACCTCGTACACCTTGGACCAATCGGGTGCGTCCAGAACTTCGGCACCGAACTGTTCCCGGGCCATGGCCGCCAGCAGCGGGTCGATCCAGGTGGGCACATGTACGCCGTTGGTGACGGAGGTAATGGGCACATCCCCCTGGTCAAAGCCCGGCCAGAGACCGGAGAACATGCCGCGCGAAACAACCCCGTGCAGCTTGGCTACTCCATTGGCACGCTGGGCTAGACGCAGGCCCATAACGGCCATGTTGAACACGCCGGAATCGCCGTCGTCGTAATTTTCTGCGCCTAGGGCGAGGATTTCCTGGACGGGAACACCCGGTGCCAAGGAGCCCGCGAAGAAGTGCTCGATCATGTCGCGTGGGAAACGGTCAATGCCCGCTGGCACGGGAGTGTGCGTGGTGAAAACGGTCGACGCGCGGCCTGCCGCCAGCGCCTCGCTCCATGAAAGTGGCTCCGGTGTTACCGAAGGATCCATGAGTTCGCGGATGCGTTCAATGCCGAGGAAGCCGGCGTGGCCCTCGTTGGTGTGGAAAACTTCCGGCGCAGCGGTGCCGGTGAGGCGGGCGTAAACGCGCAGTGCCTTGACCCCGCCCATGCCCAGCAACAGTTCCTGCGTCAGGCGGTGATCGCCACCGCCGCCGTACAACCGGTCGGTGACTCCGCGGGCGGCGTCGTCGTTCTCGGCAACGTTGGAATCGAGCAGCAACAGTGGAACGCGGCCCACATCGGCGCGCCAAACGTGGGCGCGCAGCACGCGGTCATCGGGCAGCGGCAGATGAATCTGCACGGGGGTGCCGTCCTCCTCGCGCAGCAAGGTCAGCGGCAGGGCGTCGGGGTCCAACAACGGGTAGCTTTCTTGCTGCCAGGCGTCTCTGGACAGTGACTGCTTGAAGTAGCCGGCCTGGTAAAGAAGCCCCACACCAATCAGTGGCACGCCCAGATCGGAGGCGGATTTCAGGTGGTCGCCGGCCAGGATGCCCAGCCCGCCGGAGTACTGCGGCAGAACCTCGGTGATACCGAATTCGGGGGAGAAATAGGCGATGCATTCGGGAGCGTCTGCGCCTAAGCTTTGGTACCAACGCGGCTTGGACAGGTAGCTTTCCAGGCTTTCGTGCGCCGTGGCAACACGGGCCACCACGTCCGGATCGGCAGCCAACGCTTGTAAATGTTCGCGCGAGAGTGCGGCGAGCATGGCGAGCGGATCGCGGCGGGACTTCTCCCACAACTCCGGGTTGAGGGACTCGAACAGGGCGCGGGTGGGCACATGCCACGACCAGCGCAGGTTGGTAGCCAACCGGGTCAGCGCGGAAATTTCCGCGGGGACAACAGTGCGGACAGTGAATCTGCGAATTGCCTTCATGCCGGTCACACTAGCCCACGCAGGCCCAGCCCTCGGAAAAAATGTAATAAATTCGCGGCTTGTTACGCGCCGCGCCCGGAGGTGGCAATTCCGCCCCCGTATGACGGCTCATCTCGCTTACATGGCGGCCCACCTTAGCAATCTTGGCCGGAAGTCGCTAACGTTCAGTTTGTGAGTACTTCTAAGCCTTCGCGAAACGTGCCCGCCAACGCCGCCGGACGCGCAGCCATGCCTGCCGCCGTCTCAAAATCAAGGACGACGCCGGTCGCCTCGCCTCCCGCAGTGCCCGCAGCGCCCGTGCCCGCCAGCGCGCAGGTGCCGGCTGGCGCGCCCGCTGATCCGCAGCAGGGCCTGCGTTTTGGGCGGATTCCCATCACTAACGTCCAGCCAGTTCTTGAAGACGGCACCTTCGCGGCGAAGGCCATTCGTGGTGCAGATGTCCGGGTCAGTGCCGTTATTTTCCGGGAAGGTCACGATGCCTTAGGTGCCACAGCAGTGTTGTTGGAACCGGATGGCAAAGAGGCCCAGCGCGCCAAGATGACGCCCGGAGCTAAAGGCAGCGACTCCTGGCACGGCGTGCTGACTCCGGCCTTCGAAGGTAGTTGGAGCTTCGTCGTCGAAGGCTGGACCGATCTGTATGCCACCTGGGCCCACAACGCCCAAGTGAAAATCAATGCCGACGTTGATGTCGAGGTCATGTTGTCCGAAGGCGCGCTGCTGCTCGGTAACGCCGCCGAGGACGCAAAAGCCACCGCGCCGGAAGCGGCCAGCGTGTTCAAACAGGCATCGCAGACCTTGGCGGATTCGTCCCTGAACACCAATGACCGCCTAGCCGCCGGAACAGGCAAAGAGGTGCGTACCGCCGTCGAACGTTTCCCGCTGCGTGATCACGTGAGCGTCAGCCGCGAATACCCGCTGCTGGTGGAACGCGATGCGGCCGGACGTGGAGCCTGGTACGAGTTCTTCCCGCGCTCAGAAGGCGCCAGCCGTAATCCCGAGACGGGCGAGTGGACCAGCGGGAATTTCCGCACGGCGCGTAACCGGCTCCCCGCTGTCGCCGCCATGGGTTTCGACGTGCTGTACCTGCCGCCCATTCACCCCATTGGCACCATCAACCGCAAGGGTCCCAATAACTCGCTGGTTGCCGGGCCCCAAGATCCGGGATCGCCATGGGCCATTGGTTCGGCGGATGGTGGACATGACGCCATCCATCCGGATTTGGGATCGGTGGAGGACTTTGCTGCGTTTGTGGCAGCGGCCAATGAATTGGATCTGGAAATTGCGCTGGATTTGGCGCTGCAGTGCGCCCCGGATCATCCTTGGGCCACCGCACACCCGGAATGGTTCACCACACGCGTGGATGGAACCATTGCGTACGCTGAGAATCCGCCCAAGAAGTACCAAGATATTTACCCGTTGAACTTTGACAATGATCCGGCGGGGCTCAGCGCTGAGATTCTGCGTATTGTGCGCCTGTGGATTGAGCGTGGGGTGCGGATTTTCCGGGTCGATAACCCGCATACCAAGCCGGTCTGGTTCTGGGAATGGCTCATTGGCCTCATCAACGCCGAGCGCCCCGATGTGGTGTTCTTGGCTGAGGCTTTCACCCGTCCGGCCATGATGGCGGCGCTGGGCAGGGCCGGGTTCCAGCAGTCGTACAGCTACTTCACATGGCGCAATACCAAGGAAGAGCTCGAGGAGTACCTGGTGCATGTCAGCCAGACATCGGCCGGCTACTTCCGTCCCAACTTCTTTGTCAATACACCGGATATTCTCACTGAGTACCTGCAATACGGTGGGCCGGCAGCGTTCAAAATCCGCGCCATCTTGGCCGCCATGGGCAGTCCGCTGTGGGGTATGTATGCCGGTTATGAACTCTACGAACACGTGGCCCGTCCGGGCTCCGAAGAGAACATTGACAATGAGAAATATGAATTCAAGGACCGGAACTTTGCTGCGGCAGAAGCTGCTGGAAAGTCGTTGGCTCCGTTTGTCACTCTGCTCAACACCATCCGCCGTGCCCACCCGGCGCTACTGGATCTGCAAAATCTGAGCCTACATACGAGCTCCAATGATGCTGTGTTGGTTTTTAGCAAGCACAAACACATCGCCGCCACGGACAGCGCGCCGGCCCGCAAGGACACCATCATTGTGGTCATCAATGTGGACCCCCACAGCATGCGTGAAGGCGAAGTGACTCTGGACTTGGATGCCTTGGAACTGGATGGGTTGTCCCCTGATGGCACGTTCCTGGTGGATGATCTGGTCACCGGAGCCACCTGGAACTGGGGCAAGAAGAACTATTTCCGCCTCGATGCTCATTTGGAACCGGCACATATCCTGCACATTAGGCGATGAGCCATGGCCTTTCCTTACGCCAATAGTGCACCGCAGTTCAATTTGAACGCGCCCGGGTTGGCTCACGATCCGCACTGGTACCGAAAGGCCGTCTTTTATGAAGTGCTGGTGCAAAGCTTTGCCGACGCCAATGAGGACGGGGCGGGGGATTTCTCGGGCCTGATCTCCCGACTGGACTACCTGCAATGGTTGGGAATTGACTGCTTGTGGCTGCCGCCGTTCTTTGATTCCCCCCTGCTCGACGGCGGATACGACGTCCGCGATTTCACCGCCGTCATGGAGACGTACGGCACCATCAGCGATTTCAAGTCTCTGGTCACTCAGGCGCACGAACGCGGCATGCGGATCATTATTGACCTGCCCATCAACCACACCTCTGACCAGCATCCTTGGTTCAAAGCGTCGCGGGAGGATCCTGCGGGCCCCTACGGTGATTTCTACATGTGGAGTGACACCACTGAGCTGTACCAGGATGCCCGGATCATTTTCGTCGATACAGAGGAATCCAACTGGGCTTTCGATCCCATTCGGCGCCAATTTTTCTGGCACCGCTTCTTCAGCCACCAGCCTGACTTGAACTTCAAAAACCAGGCTGTCAAGGACGCCATCTTTGATGTGGTGCGCTTCTGGATGGAGCAGGGCATTGATGGATTCCGGGCCGACGCCATCCCCTATCTGTTCGCAGAGGACGGCACCAATTGTGAGAATCTCCCAGCCACTCACCAGTTCTTACAGGACCTGCGTGCCATGGTCGACGCCGAGTTCCCTGGCCGGGTGATCATCGCCGAGGCGAACCAGATGCCGCACGAAGTGGTGGATTACTTTGGCACTGAGGAAGTCCCCGAGTGTCACATGGCGTTCCACTTTCCCATCATGCCCCGGCTTTACTACGCGTTGCGGGATCAGAAGGCCGCCCCGATCGTGGAGACCATGGCCAACACCCCGGCCATTCCGCAGGGCGCCCAGTGGGGAACGTTCCTGCGTAATCATGACGAGCTCACCTTGGAAATGGTGACCCCGTCTGAGCGTGAGGCCATGCTGGGCTGGTATGCCCCGGATTCTCGCATGCGGGCCAATGTTGGCATCCGCCGCAGGCTGGCGCCTCTGCTGGATAACTCGCGTGCCGAGATTGAGCTCATCAACGCCCTCCTGTTGGCGCTACCGGGCAGTCCGTTCCTCTATTACGGTGATGAGATTGGCATGGGGGACAACATTTGGCTTGATGACCGGGATGCCTCGCGCACGCCCATGCAATGGAACCCAGATCGGAATGCTGGTTTTTCCAACGCTGACCCAGGCAAGCTCTTCCTCCCGGTGGTGCAGTCGCTGGTCTACCACTACAACCACGTTAACGTCGAGGCACAGAGCGCCCATGCCAGTTCGCTGCTGCACTGGAACAAGCAGATCCTGAAGATCCGCAAGGCCCACCCCGCTTTTGGGCTGGGCCGCTACGATAACGTGGAAACCTCCCATGAATCCGTGCTGGCCTTCCTGCGGGTCCTGCCTGTTGGCAATGCCGAGGGGGAGCATCCAGAAACTATGCTGTGTGTTTTCAACCTGTCTCAGCACCCTTCCGCCGCAACGCTGAACCTGCCAGGACTTGCCGGCCGCGGGCTACGCGACGTGTTCGGTGGCGATACTTTCCCTGGAATAGACGACGGCGGCCAGCTCACCTTGACGCTGGGATCCTACGACTTCTTTTGGTTGCGTGTTCGTTCGCAGTCCTCCAACGCCCTGTCCACCCAAACGCAGGCACTGCCGGTGATTGACGGAACGGAGTTCGGATACTGATGGCGGACACGCAACAGGACCGTTCGGCCCTGCTAACTCTCTTGGCTCAATGGTTGCCGCGCCAGCGCTGGTACCCTCGCAAGGACGGGACGGCGGCCGCCTCTGAACTGCTGATTGAAGGCGAGCTGGAACTTCCGTCTGCGGACCCGGAGGTTAGTTTCCGCGTGCTGTTTGTTCGGGTGGGACCCGTGGAATCCCAACTGTTGCTCCAAGTGCCTTTGAGTTTTCACACGAAGGAGCAACATAGAAGTACATCTGTGCCAGAAAAGATACCCGCCGGCCTGCTGGGCCGCTTGGCGGGCGTGAGCGTGTACGACGCACTCGGGGACCGGGCCTTTTTGCAGACGTGGCTGGATTTGCTGGACAACTCTTTCCATGGTGAGGGCTCAAGTGCCTCCGCCATTGCTGCCGCCGGATTGCACAGCTGGGTTCATCCGCAATGGTCTGATCTGAGTCGAGTTGGACTGGGCGCGGTTTCCAACGCCAGAGTAGTTGGGACTGAACAGTCCAACACCTCTGTCATTTTTGCGCTGGACGGCCGTCCCGTCATAGTCAAGATCTTCAGGGTCTTACATCCGGGAAGTCATCCTGAGCATGAGATCGGCGTGGCTCTCGCCGGATTGACAGGCCAGGACGCAGTAGCCCAAGTGCCGGCACTGCGGCTGGCAGTGAAATCCCGGCAAGAAGACACCACCTTGTTTGTTGTCCATGACTTTGTGCCGGCGGCTAGGGACGCTTGGGGCATGGCCTTGGATGCAGCTGCCGCCAGTGAGGATTTTACGGCGCAGGCCCACGCCATCGGGGAGAGTTTGGCGCAGGTTCATATCGGATTGGCCCGAAGCCTTGGGGAACAAACACAAGGTTCGGCTGATGTTGCTGACTTCGTGGCTTCACTGAGTGCGCGGCTGCAGGCCGGCTGGGACCTGGTTGGACCCGCCGTCGGCCCCTATGAGGAACAAATTCACGACGTTTTAGCGCAACTGCGTCAAATAAAGCAGCTGCCACCCCTGCAACGTATCCACGGCGATCTGCACCTGGGCCAGATCCTCCACCAAGAAGCGGCAGCGCCGGGCGAGGGCTGGCACATTCTGGACTTCGAAGGGGAACCGCTGCGCCCGCTGGAGGAACGCAACCGGGCGGATGTGGTGCTGCGCGATATTGCCGGCATGCTTCGCTCCTTCGACTATGCCGGCGCCCAGTGTGCGGCCACCGGGGCAATCTCCCGTAGCGCTGCTTCAGCTTGGGCTGCGAGGAGTTCTGCGGCATTTATTGCTGGATATGACGGCGGAACAGATGCAAAGATTGACAAGAATTCGGCGCTATTCATGGCATTGTGGCTAGATAAGGCGCTGTACGAGGTTGCATATGAACTTCAAAACCGGCCCGATTGGGTCTGGGTGCCGGTAAACGCCGTGCGGGAATTGTTTGGAACAAGAGAAAGTGGTGTGGACGTGGGACTTAATAAGCTGGCCCCGATGGCAGTCGACGCGGAAGTCTTGGCAAGAATTTCCGAGGGCACCTACTACGCCCCGCATTCGGTGCTGGGTGCGCATTTAGGCGGTGAAGGATTCGCCACCGTACGTACTTTGCGGCATCTTGCAACGTCGGTACAGGTGGTTACAGATTCTGGCGAATACCCCATGACCCACGAATATGGAGGCATCTGGGTTGCCGTTGTTCCGGTAGAGGACTCCGGAAGGGTGCCTGATTACCGCTTGGATATTGGATATGCCGAGGGTGTGCGTCGCAGTGACGATCCTTACCGGTACCTGCCCACAGTGGGCGAATTGGATATGCACCTGATTGCGGAGGGCCGTCACGAGACATTGTGGACTGTCCTTGGCGCGCATGTGCAGCGCTATCACTCCCAGTTGGGTGAGGTAACCGGCGTCAGTTTCGCCGTGTGGGTTCCTGGTGTGCAGGCGGTGCGCGTCATTGGCGGGTTCAATAGCTGGGACGGGCGCGCCCATGCCATGCGTAGCCTAGGTGGCAGTGGCATCTGGGAACTCTTCATTCCCGACATTGCCGCAGGGGAATGCTACAAGTTTGAGATCCTTACTGAGCATGGGCAGTGGCTGCAAAAAGCGGACCCTATGGCCTATGGCACCGAAGTGCCACCTTTGACGGCGTCGTGCGTTGTGGAATCAACATACGCCTTCCAAGATGGTGACTGGATGGCTCAGCGGGCCACATCGGATCCACATAATGCGCCTATGAGCGTTTATGAAGTCCATCTAGGATCGTGGCGACCGGGCCTGAGTTACGTGGAGCTGGCTAAGGAACTGGTCGACTACGTGAAGTGGCTGGGCTTCACCCACGTTGAACTGATGCCTGTTTCAGAGCACCCGTTTGGCGGGTCGTGGGGATACCAGGTCACCTCGTATTACGCGCCGACCTCGCGGTTCGGTCACCCTGATCAGTTCCGTCACCTTGTCGATGCTCTGCACCAAGCAGGAATCGGCGTCATCATGGACTGGGTTCCGGCGCACTTCCCCAAAGATGAATGGGCGCTGGCCAAGTTCAATGGAGAGGCGCAGTATGAACACGCCAACCCCCAACTGGGCGAACACCCGGACTGGGGAACGCTGATTTTTGATTTTGGCCGTAATGAGGTGCGCAATTTCCTCGTCGCCAACGCGCTGTACTGGTTCGAGGAATTCCACATCGACGGGCTGCGTGTGGACGCCGTCGCCTCAATGTTGTACCTGGACTACTCGCGTGATGACGGAGCGTGGAGCCCTAACCGCTTCGGCGGTCGGGAGAACTTGGAGGCCATCAGCTTCCTGCAGGAAATGAACGCAACTGCTTATCGGCGCAACCCCGGAATTATCACCATCGCCGAAGAGTCCACAGCATTCCCCGGAGTCACGGCACCCACCAGTGGGGGCGGGCTCGGCTTCGGCATCAAGTGGAACATGGGCTGGATGCACGATTCGCTGACCTATATGGCAGAGGATCCGATCAACCGCGGTTGGCACCACAACCAAATCACCTTCTCCCTGGCCTATGCGTTTACGGAAAACTTCATGCTTCCCATCAGCCATGATGAGGTGGTGCACGGCAAGGGATCCCTGCTGCGCAAAATGCCAGGAGACAGGTGGCAGCAATTGGCCAACCTGCGGGCTTACCTTGCATTCCAGTGGGCGCATCCAGGTAAGCAACTGATCTTTATGGGCACTGAATTCGGGCAGGAAGCTGAATGGAGTGAACAGCACGGGCTGGATTGGTGGCTGGCAGAGAACCCCGCCCACAGCGGTATTCAGGAACTGGTCAAAGACTTGAACCACAGCTATGCCGGCACGCCCGCCCTGTATGAGTTGGACAACGTAGCCGAGGGCTTCACCTGGCTCAATGGAGGCGACACGGAAAACAACGTTCTCTCCTTCATCCGCTGGGACAAGTCTGGCAATCCGCTTGTATGCATCATCAACTTCTCCGGAGTTGCCTACGAGGGATACCGGGTGGGGCTGCCACAGCTCGGTGAATGGGAAGAAGCACTCAACACAGACCTCGCTGTGTATGGCGGTTCCGAGGTACGAAACCTGGGCGAGTTGACCGCTGAAGAGCTCGCTTGTGATGGTCAGGAGGCCTCGTTGCGTTTGCGCGTACCGCCGCTGGGAGCCCTCTACTTGGTACCGAAGAGCGCCTCTGTTCGCTAACTTCCGGACATCTTCTGGACACCTGCCTGTCGTTTTGTGTTCACGGCAGGCAGGTGCTATTGTTAGTACTCCGCTGAACGAATGGTTCGGATCCGGAACTAGACAAAATTATGAAGCCTTGAAAATAGGTTGATTGTTTGTTGTTCAAATGTAAATTTGAATTCAGTCGAAATCACGGATTTGACTTACAGGAATATATGCGGGTAAGCTTGAAAAGTTGCCTCGGCACTGATCGTCACGGATTGTTTGTTGGTTCGGGTGTGTTGGCTGGGTGTGGTTGTTGTTTGAGAACTCAATAGTGTGCCAAGTTTTATTGATACCAATTTATTTATATTGAATTGGTTATTTGGTTGTGTGTTGCCGCCCCTGTGGTGATGCATGATCGTT
>NZ_JBTNDB010000016.1:0-83834 GCF_054511175.1 Arthrobacter sp. Sr24
CCCGGCGCATTTATAGCGGCGGATTCTTATCAGCAGCGTGGTGGGTCGCCAGCCGAAGGGTTCATGGCCGAGCTCCCGGGTCACCGTGTCCCGCGGGATTCCTTCAGAGCCACACTTGCGGCACCATTGATCCGTGGCGACCACACGACAGGCAATCACGGCGCGATTGACATCAAGGAATTGCCCGACCGCTTCAAGGCCAAGCGCGTCAAGGCGGCAAAAAGTAGTCAGGTCAGGGCATTGAAAGGTAGCGTTGAACACGAGGGCCTTGCTGTAGAGAACGAGATCTTAGACAATCTGATTCTCTACCAAGGCCCTCACCTATGCCGAAACGAGTTCCACACCCGGATTCATCACTGAGCAACCCTGACTACACCCTGCATTCGGAAGAGCCGGTAAATGTGAATCATGCATGAATGATTCACGTTATGTTCCGGAACGCGATTCAGGTGATCGCCTTAAAGCATCCCTCTTCAGTACAGGGGGGAATTTGCGGTGGGTGCACCCGGACTGGGCGTAACCCGACATTCTTGTTCCATATTGGACTGGATGTCAGATTCGCTTCAGAGCCTAAAAGGAAATGGCGGACACGGAAATGTTCGCAGTGCTATTTGGCACTTTGGAGGCATCCCGATATTGCGGCTGGAGGCCACTGATGTTGCCGACGGGGACCAGCACATCCCCGAGTGGGGACCAACATCTGCCTTCGATATGTTCGACCTGGTCCTGGTCGGAACCGGTTTGCTGGTAACGACCCATCTGCGTGATTGAGCCACGGTGGTCCTCCCTAGGCGCGGACTGCCTATGGAGACGCTTCCCGGCAGGGCCCCAAGCAGCGGCTTCACCATCGTCGGCAGGATGGAGCCCGCCGTGCACTTCCCATCGCTAGCAGTGGCCAGTAGCCTGCAGGGGGAACTTGACTAGACTTGCTCACGTCGCGGCACCCACCACCCCGCCGGCGAAGTGGCTCTGGCAGTGCTACCGGTGGTTCCCACGGACAATATTCTCGTTTTCCGTGGCGGTCCCGACGCACAATATTGATGGCTCTCAGACAAGTAAATAATCACTCGGTCTCGCTTCAGTTCTACCTAAGTCTTCATGGTTGGGGGAGCTCGTGGGAATGGATCCGACAATCGCCGTGAACTCGGCTCGAAGGCTCGGGTTGGTGGGCATTCCAGCAAATACGTATCTAGTGGATCACTTAACCGTGAGGAGGGGCCCAGGAGCCGCTCTCCGAGCCTTGCGGCCCCGCTAGGCGTCCTAGTCGGCGGCGTGTGCCGTAACCGCCCAGGATGCCGCCACTAAGCACTAGTGGGCAAGTGCTGATGATGGTTGTCGAGACCGCGCATCGGGCCCTGGTATTCATGCATCCACCAACTCATTTCATTGGTCCCTCTGAGCGATCACGAACTGAGTCCGTCATTCACAATGCCAAACTGAACCGATGTGGAGGCAGAGGCTAGAGGGCCAGTCTGAGCTGAGCAATGTAGTTCCTCTCAAGGCACCCAAGTTTGCCAGCGGCTATGGGGCGCTGGCTTTAGAACACAAACTGTGTTTTCCTCGGGTAAGTTTGAGGCTTCTTCCGCTCCACGTCTGTTGGATTCTGTGCCGCGTTGGTGGTGGAGGGGCTGTGTCCGGAGTGGTTCGACGAGATGAGCTCAAGGCCTAATGAGTGGAGATTCATCGTTGATGGCCGGCATGTCCGCACGAACTTGGCCACGTGGTGGATTCCTCTGGAACAAGGTCCTTTCGGAGCATCGATCCAATAACGGGCACCTGATGCTTGAGGGACTGCCTGGACCAGCCTTAGTACTGCTGATGGGCCGCTCCAGCAACGGGAGAGCTTGCCTTCACAGGCTCTTGAATAGGTTCATCAGGTCGTGGAAATTCTGGGGAACCATCACCCAACATGCTTTTAGAGCATGTATACGAGAATGCAACTCTTATGAACACTGGGAAAACGGCAATTTGATATATACGTTTGGCCGCTAACTCCGAAGTTTTTATCGAAAGGAGGAACCACCCAGCCACGGGACTGTCTATGGGAGTTACTTGGCGCTTTCGCACACTCTGGCCATGTTCAGAGTTGGGCGTGATCGACGCACGCATCTTGGAGAACTTCTGCGAACAGTTCTCAGCAATCATTTGCATGGTTTGGGCAACTGAATGGTTCTAAGTGTCTTAGATCTGCAGTACCGGTCGCAGATGACAAAAGTATGTTTCACGTGAAACCTGGATCCAACGGAGTGCGCGTGTTTGTCTGCGGATACTTCATTAGCAGGAGCCCTAATACAGTTCGCAGTTCCTCGTGCATAATTCCTGGCTTTGGGTGCCGCAGAGGGCCGCTAGGTCGGCCATGCCGAGGGTTCTTTCTAATCAGACCCTCAAGGGCTTCAAGGAACGGAGTAAACAAACCGTAGATCGACAAGTCCTGGAGTTCAAGGATAGATATGACTCTGCCAATGTTTCACGTGGAACGTCGCCCCACACGGTAGGCAGCTTGCACGATCCAAAGCAACGCAAACCACCATGCAGAGCAGAGATGTAGGGTGAGGTGACGTATCGCAACTACTGGGGGGTAATTTGCTCGTCACGATTACTTATATAGGTTCGGATGCTAGCGACTTGGGCTATCTTCTTCACAAGAATCCTGACAGGGTTCAGTCCTTCGACCTGAATGTTGGTGTTGCTTCGGTTTTCTACCCTGAAGTGGCGCCTGAACGATGTACCGCTGCACTCCTTCTAGAAATCGACGCTATCGATTTAGTACGGAACAAGAACATTCGGGCTGGCACTCGGGACTCATTGGATCACTACGTAAATGACAGGCCATACGTATCGTCGTCCCTCATGTCCGTCGCACTGGGAAAAGTGTTCAGCACCGCCATGAGCGGAAGATGTAAGCAGCGTCCGGACCTCGTTGCCGAGCGCATACAGTTAGAAATTCAACTTTCTTCGGTTCCTGTTATGGGACTATCGGGATTCGCGACCAGTCTCTTTGCGCCACTCGGATGGAGTGTGACTGAAACCGCGATCCCTCTGGATCGACACTTTCCCGCCTGGGGGGACTCAAATTATGTGAAAATCACACTGAAGGGTGTCATGCCCCTCAAGGTAGCCCTCAGGCAGATCTACCTTCTATTGCCAGTCATGGATGACGCTAAGCATTACTGGGTTTCCGACGATGAGGTCGGCAAGCTCATGCGGGCCGGCGCTGGCTGGTTAGAGACCCATCCTCAGCGGGAATTAATAAGTCATCGCTACTTAGCTCATCAGCGCAGCATGACTGAAAAGGTAGCATTTCTCATCGACGAGGAAAGTGAGCTGACAACTGGCGAATCCGCCCATCAAGCCCCAGTGAGGAAAGTGCTCCGTAGCCTGAGAGTTGAGGCTGTATTGAGGGCTCTGTATGACGTCGGTGCTCGGAGAGTGGTTGACATGGGATGTGGTGAAGGGGCTCTGTTGCAGAGGCTTTTCTCGGACCAGGTCTTCTCCGAAATTGTTGGTACCGATGTATCTGCGCAGATGCTAAACAGGGCTGAAGAGCGTTTGAGGTTACGTGAACTCAGCGATCGACAAAGCAAAAGGATCCGCCTGTTACAGTCTTCTGCAACCTATCTGGATGACAGGCTAAGTGATTTCGACGCGATCGTCCTCATGGAAGTAGTGGAGCACATTGAGCCGGACAGACTCGCAGCCTTGGAATATTCCGTCTTTGGGAATGCTCGGCCTAAAGCGGTAGTCGTGACTACACCGAACGCGGAGTACAACGCGTTATATCCTTTGCTTCCGTCAGGCTCATTTCGACATGCAGACCACAGATTCGAATGGAATCGATCTGAATTCGCACAATGGACAGCGAACATTGCGTCTACCTATGGATACAGTGTCGAACTTCAGAGCGTTGGTGATGCCGATGAACTTCTTGGTGCACCAACTCAAATGGCAATTTTCAGGAAGGCAGTATCATGAGCGAACTGGCAATCCCGGAGCTCTGCCTCGTGGTGTTGATCGGGCCAAGCGGCTCCGGCAAATCTACCTTTGCTGCCAAGAACTTTGGCAGATTTGAAACTCTTAGTAGTGACCTGTTCCGAGGTATGGTCTCCAATGATGTGAATGAGCAGAGCGCAACTAAGGCAGCTTTTGAATCATTAAATTTTATTGCCTCCAAGCGTCTCGAGGCAGGGCACCTGACCGTGGTGGATGCCACCAGTGTCCAGTCAGATGCACGCAGGCAATTGGTGCAGCTGGCGCGAGCCCATGACGTGTTGCCAGTGGCCATAGTTCTTGATTTGCCTTTGCTTGTCAGCCTCGAGCGCAATGAGCAGCGAGGTGATCGAACGCTTGATCACCACGTGATTAGGCGCCAGCATGATCAATTGAGACGTTCCCTGAAAGGTCTCGGCAGAGAGGGATTCAAAAAGATCCACACGCTGAGTTCTGTCGCGGCAGTGGAAGAGGCAAGCATTCGTCGCGAGCCTCTTCTCAACGATTTCCGGCTCGACCAAGGTCCCTTCGATGTCATTGGAGATGTTCATGGCTGCCTAAAAGAGCTAGGGACTCTATTGGGGGAGTTGGGATACAAGCTGACTCGCGGTGATCAGGGCCGAGTAGTTCACGCTATACACCCACAAGGACGGAAAGCGATCTTTGTTGGAGACCTAGTGGACAGAGGACCTGATAGTCCTGGCGTCCTCAGACTGGTGATGAAAATGGTGGCACAGGGGAATGCTCGTGCGGTTCCCGGCAATCACGAGGACAAATTGGTTCGGGCGCTGGACGGGAAGAAGGTTCAAACGTCACATGGACTTGCGCAGACTCTTGCTCAACTTGCTGCTGAGCCCGAAGCGTTCCGGCGAGAGGTGAGGGAGTTCTGCCGTGGTTTAGTCTCACACTTAGTCTTGGATGAAGGACGGTTGGTGGTGGCACATGCCGGCATGATCGAGGCATATCAGGGGCGAGCTTCTGCCAGAGTCCGAGCCTTTGCTTTGTACGGAGATACGACGGGCGAAACAGACGAGTATGGTCTCCCTGTGCGCTACGCCTGGGCGAATGACTACAGAGGAGAAGCTACTGTCCTCTATGGCCACACACCGACCCTGGACGCTGAGTGGGTCAATGGGACTATGTGCTTGGATACGGGGTGTGTCTTTGGGGGCATGCTAACTGCATTGCGATATCCCGAGCGGGCAGTAGTGCAGGTCAAGGCCGAGAAAATGTGGTTCAAACCGGCCAAACCGCTTAGCCCGGGTCAAAGCACGGAGCTGGCTGAAACGGGGATTGCGGGGGCGGGCATATCCAAGGATCACGGGGAGCGTGCTGATGGTGTGCTCAAGATCAGCGACGTTCTTGGTAAGCAGACGATTCAAACCAGCATCCATGGAGGAATTAGTATCCGCGAGGAACAAGCAGCCGGTGCACTTGAGGTTATGAGCCGCTGGGCGACGGATCCGCGTTGGTTGCCCTATTTGCCGCCCACAATGAGCCCGGTAACAACATCGAAACTACCTGGTTATCTGGAACATCCAAGCGAGGCTTTCGATTCGTACAACAAAGCTGGGATTGAAACGGTCATCTGCGAAGAAAAGCACATGGGATCGCGGGCCGTGGTACTTCTCACTCGAAATCCTAGAAAATTCGATGCACCACTCGGTTGGCGCGGGACGGTGTATACGAGAACGGGCAGACCGTTCTTTAATGAGATGCTGACGGAGCAGTTTCTGAAGCGAATGGATGCTGTTGTCGAAGAAGCAGGCCTCTGGAGGGAATTGGCGACAGACTGGATCTTGCTCGATACGGAACTTCTTCCATGGTCATTCAAAGCTGACGAAATGATCCGAAGCCAGTATGCCGCGGTGGGCGCCAGCGCCGCCAGTAGCTTGGATGACGCCACCGTTGCTTTGGAGCAAGCTCTTAGGTCAGGCGCCGATGTTGCTGGACTACTCGCTAGAATCCGATCACGAAAGCAGAATGTTGCTGACTACACCGCTGCTTACCAAAACTACACTGCTCCCACTAATGGGCTTGAAGGAGTGCAATTAGCCCCGTTCCAAATATTGGCGTCCGAGGGTGCAGTGCATTCTGAGCGCGACCACCAGTGGCATCTCAACCTGATAGACAGGCTGGTGGCAGCGGACCCAGAGCTCATCCGACCCACACGCCGCATTGTGGTTAGGACAGACAACACTGAGTCTTGCACTGGGGGTGAGCTGTGGTGGCAGGAACTGACGGCAGCGGGTGGCGAAGGGATGGTGGTGAAGCCGCTGCAGAACCTAACAGGTAAATCAAGGGAATCAGGTGCTAGGAAAGATCTAGTGCAACCGGGCGTCAAAGTTCGGGGGCGTGAGTACTTGCGCATGGTCTACGGTCCTGACTACACAGATTCCCGAAACCTAGCCAGACTTAAGGACCGAAATCTGGCTCTGAAAAGATCACTAGCTCTACGCGAGTACGCGCTCGGTATCGAATCCTTGGATCGTTTAGTCGCCGGTGAGCCACTGTGGAGAGTACATCAGGCCGTCTTTGGGGTGTTGGCGCTGGAATCAGATCGTGTAGATCCTCGCCTTTGAGAATT
This sequence comes from Arthrobacter sp. Sr24, assembly GCF_054511175.1. Taxonomy (NCBI): domain Bacteria; kingdom Bacillati; phylum Actinomycetota; class Actinomycetes; order Micrococcales; family Micrococcaceae; genus Arthrobacter; species Arthrobacter sp. Sr24. Next base: position 6,575 of record NZ_JBTNDB010000016.1, read on the forward strand.
AGGGATCAACGAATCGCGAATCGATGTTCCACGTGAAACATGGACGGCTGGATCAGGGTGCTGTTCTAATACGCTGTATTTGGACCATGGTGACACTCTGAAGAGGTCCGTTAGCTAGTCTTCGCGTAGTTCGCTCGACGTGTGCCTAGTGAACTGGTTAGTCTTCGACGACGCCTTGATTGACGATATCCTCACCGTGGTCAGACTGTTCTTCTTTGCCATGGCTTCGACCGACATCAGCGGTGGGCGCCCACACGGTCTTGCGACAGTGTGCTGGGAGATTGAGCCGTTCGGCACTGATCATCACGGAGCTTGTCATCTTCGAAGGGCTTGATTTGGTAGTGACGTATGCGTAGAGCCAGACGGTGAAAGTGCGTGGTTGCTTCACCACATTAGAAGTTCTTGATGAGCTAAGCGTGGAGGTACGGACTTTCTTATACACCCTAGTAACTGGGAATGTTCATCCCAAGCCCAGAAGGGAATTCTCCTTGTCTGCAGGCTTCCGGAGTGTTGCAGGTGAGCCAACAGGATGCTCGCTGATGGGAAATGCAAGCAACGAATAGAAGATCGAGAAGTGGGTCATAGGATGCTGATACCCGCCCATACTGATGGGCTCGGCCTTTCCGCGCAGGCGCGGGCTGGTCGGAGGCGCTGGACGTGGGCTCATAGGGCTTAATCGCTCAGGGGAGAGTTGAAGCGTCGGTGTCCACGCGGCATGGGTTCCATTGCTTGAAACACATTAATTTTGTGGCAGAGACCGTCGAGCTTCACATGGGTGGGTTGGTCGAGTGTGTCAGTTGGGATGATGACGGAGTTCAGAGCCTTGGATTAGGATCATAATCATTTGGGTCGTCTGCGACTGTGAGAGCCGCCGCAGGAACCCACTCTCAGCTCTGATCGGTGTGATGACTTGGGTGGTCATGAGTTGCCGGTGGTCCAGCGCTTCGATCAGGACACTAGGCCGGTTGGGTACCTTTGCGGGGTCAAGGGCATGCTTTGGTTTCCCGCAACCCAGCCTGTTGCCCACAGAAACTAAGGATACTGAGTTGGCACTACAGTTGTTGCCTTCCCACGGGCCAGGTAACCGCACCTCGGGAGCCGAATCAGCTATGTCTTCTCCGCAAAAGGCCTGTTGTACAGCGCGTGGGCCCCGCGAGTTCCATGGGAGGTCCCGTTTGCTCTGGATAGTTCCTAGAGGGCTCCGTCGTTCTTCCAGCCGACCTCTATGCCGGTTATTTGCTAGGAAAATGCCGATTGTGGTTCCGAGCCGTGGACCGGCGCGGCTGCTTTACGGCAGCGGGAAAGGTACTGGGGTTAGATAGCTTGCGGTGTTCATGAGGCCGTGTGCAGCTGGCGCTGCAGGTGTGCACCGATCCCACAAATACCGTCGACCGTTGAGGAAGAAAAACACTTCCTAAGGACGGAGACTGAGCCAGAGCATTCGGTCTTCGTGCTGATCTCCTGTGCGGCAGCGACTGGCAAAGGAGCGGCTAGAAGGGGCAGACGTCGCAGTGAGAGGACACCGCGCATGAAGTCCGTGACATGCTCCATGATCCCGTAGGCGTTGCTCTCAAACAGCCTAATGATGTTCGCGCGTCCGGCGCGCAACCCGGCCCTGCGAAATTGAAACGGTCATTAACCGATTGTCAGTGACTGGTCTTCCAGAGGTGTAAATGCTCCTAGACGAACAATGAAGGCTTCAGCGACGGCGCCGCTTTTGGACTGGTGGCTAGTCAGCACCACGCCGGCGTTGGAGCTTCACCCGTCACTCACCGGTGGCTCCGAACTGAAGCTCCATCCATTTGTGTGGGTGCCGCGCAGTAGCTCCAAGGTGTCCGAAGATGCTTCGGCTGGCGGAGTGCGGCACGGACTTCAACATTGTAGACAAGCAACCCAAGAGCATGATGAGGGGGTAGAGAACTGCCGGTCAGTGTACGGATATGACGAGTGGTAGCGGAGTCAACGGTCGGTATATTGGCTACCTCGGGGAAGAGTAAGAGGAAGGGGAAGGGGAAAAGCCGGGGGTAGTCATTGTCGCATTGTCAGTGCCGAACGGTTCAAGGACGGGAAGCGCCATTCCAGTACCCAAGGCGGCCACACTAATTGTGGTGGATGAATCATCCTTGCCAACTGGTTGGGGGCAGTTCCCTGGACTATCCATAGCTCGGCTAATGTTCACATGTTCTGGAGGGTCAGCTATTTTTGTGAGTCACCGTGAATATTCTCGATACTGATGGAACTTCTATACCAGTCAAGTTTCACGTGAAACTTCGCTGGCATCGAAGCGATGCATCTCCACGAACCACCTCAGAGCCAAATAGGAGGTGAATATCGGGTAGAGCAAGAATGCTTTTTGCAGCTTAGGATCAATCTGGGACAAGCGTAAATGTGCACTTAAATGGGTATGGACCGGACGGTGTCCGGTCCATACCCTTTCAAGTGGTTCGCAAGAGTTGCTGAAGCAGTGCCTACTTCAGGACGTCTGCGAATTCCTTTTCAAAGTACTGCTTCGGTCGTGCACCAATAACGGTTTCCTTGACCTCGCCACCCTGGAACAGGTACACGGCGGGAATGGAAGTAATTCCGTACTTTGCAGCGATAGCGGGGTTTGCATCCACATCTACCTTGACGACTTCAACCTTGTCAGAGTACTCGACGGACATTTCATCCAGAATGGGGCTCAACTTGCGGCAGGGGCCGCACCATTCAGCCCAGAAGTCCACAATGACGGGCTTGTCTGCATTCAATACGACATCTGCGAAAGTTGCATCTGTAGCGATCTTGGCGTTGCTCATTGGAATCTGCTTTCTATTAGGAGTTCTGGTCGGCTAGGTAGTGCTCGACGTCAAGCGCTGCAACGCAACCTGAGCCAGCAGCCGTGATGGCCTGACGGTAGGTTGGGTCCACAACGTCGCCAGCCGCAAAGACACCCTCAATGGTGGTCCTGGAGCTGCGGCCTTCTACAGCGATGGTTCCGGCGTCTGTCAGTTCCAAGACGCCCTTGACGAGATCAACGCGGGGATCGTTGCCTATAGCAACGAATATTCCTGTTACAGCCAATTCGCTTTTTTCGCCCGTGACAAGGTTGTTCAAGCGCGCTCCGGTAACTTTAGCGTCGCCGTCGATGCCAACAACTTCCGAGTTCCAAACGAACTTGATCTTCGGGTGGTTCAACGCGCGATCAGCCATGATCTTTGATGCCCGCAGTGTGTCGCGACGGTGCACCACGGTGACCGAATCGGCAAACTTGGTCAGGAAGATGGCTTCCTCCATGGCGGAGTCTCCGCCACCAATAACAGCGATATTGTGACCCTTGAAGAAGAAACCGTCGCAGGTGGCGCAGGAGCTGACCCCGTGTCCAACAAGACGCTTCTCGCCTTCTACGCCGAGTTCTCGGTACGCCGAGCCGGTGGAGATGATCACGGTGCGCGCCTTGAATTCCTGACCATCAGCCAGAACCACAGTTTTGATGGCGCCTTCGAGCTCAACGGAAGTGACGTCGTCGTACATGATCTCTGTACCGAACTTCTCAGCCTGCTGGCCGAGATTCTCCATGAGGTCCGGGCCCATGATGCCCTCAGGGAACCCGGGGAAGTTCTCTACCTCAGTGGTGTTCATGAGCTCGCCACCTGCGGTCACGGAGCCGGCGATCATCAGGGGCTTGAGATCGGCGCGAGCAGTGTAGATCGCAGCTGTATAGCCAGCTGGCCCGGAACCGACAATGATGACGTCGCGGATATCGCTGGCGGGGGTAACTTCAGTGCTCACGGGTGAGTGTTCCTCTTCCTTCATTGATGAACCGCGTCATGGCGGCCAATTAGCGCCTTCGCTATCCACAACCGGTGCAGGGACATGGTTATTCCATGCAGGGGAGGTGGACGGCTCGGCAACCAGTTACTTGATGCTGATTTCAGTGATCTTTAAACCGAAGGGGTAGGTCACTGACGGCTGCAGTCGGGGCAGTTCGGTGAAGTTGAGGATCACGTACTGGGCCTTGATGCCTGGGGCTGCTGTCAGGGTGAAATCGGGGGCGCTGAAGGAGCCACTACCGATCTTTGTAGCGCCTTGCACCTCTGGCTTGCTGTTGGTCAGGATGTTGAACTGTCCGCCAGTGCCGGCCAACTGATTGATGGTGACAGAGCTGATGGTTGACTCAGCCTGCAACTCGACCACGAGGTTGATGCTGTCGGTTTGGTCCGCAAACGGGGCGCTGGAGTATTCCACAGTGGGCCAGTAGGTGGCCTTGTTACCGTCGATGGCATCCTTGAGCCGCGGGTAGAAAGCCTCGGCATAGTTCGGGGCACCGGGGGCGAACACCGTGATGTCGGTGAGGCCCTTGATGACCGGCGCCACGGCTACAGGTTCCGGCGGAGTGGAGGGAGTCTGGACCTCGCTGGGAGACGGCGCCGCCGCAGAGGTAGTTCCGGCCGCCTGGTTATCAGAGTTCGGGAACAAGTTAGTGATGTGTGAAATGGCGAAAATAAGCGCGCCAATCAGCAACACACTAACGATTGCTCCGGTCAGCCAACGGCCGGTGGCACGGGGAGCATTCGCCGCATCGTCGTCCTCGTCGTCCAGATCATCCTCGGCCTGATCGTAATCGTCGGTGAGCAATTCAGCCGGAAAAGTACCAGGGCGGCGGGTTTCGGCCAGGCTTTCCTCGCGATCTTCATTGATGAAGGCGTAATCTTCTTCATCCCACAGCGTGACCTTTGAAACGGGTGGGGTTTTTTCAAGACTGGGAGGCACGACGGCGGCACTCGCCACCGCTGCTGCAGCCACTGCCGCCGTGGGCGGAGGTGTGGGTGTGTCTGCCTGCGATACGGCCGGCCCCGTAGCTGCTGGCCGTGTCACGCCAGCAATGGGGTGGGCAGGCGTCATCGGGGAATTATCCTCGTAAACGTACGCGCTGCTGACAGGGGCTGCATCGCGTGCCTTGCCAAAGATTTCGGTTCCGAGGGTATCGGTGAAGAAGGGCTCCTGATAGACCTCTTCGGCCGGTTCCATGGGAACCACCAGATCAAGCAGATCCGCCGGAGAGGTTCTGGCTGCAATGAGGTACGTAGCGTTCTCTTCTACGCCCAGATCCAGAATGGAAACGTTGGATACTCTGCTCCCGGTAGCCACGTCTCTGGCGCTCTGGGTCAGATTTGGTGAGTTCTCAACTGCAGCGACCAAAATGCTAACGGGTCGGTTGAGAACCTGGTCTAGGCCGTCGAGGATAATGTCGTTCTCGGCAGAGGCCAGAATACGGCCGGTCACTTTGTAGCGGCCGCCAAGGATGGAGCCCACATCGATAGGTTGTGGCACCAAATCCTCCTTTTACAAACATGGTGGCTGGTGCATTGGAGAGCACTAGCCATATTCTCACTGATTCTATCGGAAAACACTGCAAGATCTGCGGTTAGGACCCTGTATTGCTGTAGTACCTTCAGATGAGCTCCGCGCCAACGCAGAAATTCTCGAGTTACTTTGTTTTAGTCATGGGAAGACGGTTCCGAACTTTGGCCAGGAGCGGATTGAGCAGTGCGTCAACTTCATCTACGCGGAGCTGCTTCAAAACAAGCACATAAACCACTGCCATTACGGTTCCCGCCACTGCCAGGGTGGCTACCGAGGCTTGAATGGACGTCCACATGAAGCCGCCAGTTGTGGAACTTCCGAAGAGTCGCAGAACGAGTTCGCCAACTATGCCTGAGACGAGGGCGGCGGCCAAGAAGCGCATGTGGGCTCGCATAATGAGCCCGCCGCCGTAATCTCCTAGCTGTGCTTTCAGGAAACGGTGGCTGATGATGGGGCCAACGAGGTTACTGATGGTGTAGCTCAGTGCAATGCCGTAAATGATCCATTCGGCCGGTAGTCGGCCTGCTATCAATACACAGGTCAGGAGTACACCTACTGCGATGCATTGCAGTATGAAGGGTGTCTTGGCATTCTCCTGAGAATAAAACACTCGGTTGAGAATGAAGTTGATACTAAAGAAAGGAGCGCCCACGGCCAAAATAGCCAAAGTGATGGCCACCTGCCGCCCTACTACCTCTTGATTTCCACTGAAGAGCATCCCAAGCGGACCGGACAGCACCAACAAGGCCATAGCCGCGAAAACTGTGGCCATTCCCGCGGTCCGCAAGGCGCCCGAGAGAGAAGACCGTAACGCTGAGAGATCCTTATTGGCGGCCGCATGCGCCATGGCCGTGAACATCACCGTGGCAATGGACAGAGCAATGGTGGAATGCGGCATGATGTACATTTCGGTGGCTCGGTTTAACACCAGAAGTCCCGGCAACACGGATCCGTTGGCAACGCTGTCATCACCGCTAGGGATGGTGGCCACGCGCATGATGACAAGGAAACTCAAGTTGCCAATAATCATGGTTCCCATGGTCCACGTGGCAATCTTGGCCGTGGCGCCGAGGCCCGCGCCCTTCAATGAGAACTTGGGGCGCAACTTCAAACCAAGACGGTGCACGGGTACCAGCAACACCACTGACTGGATAATAATGCCCAAAGTGGCAGTGCCAGCCAATATCCACGATTGTCCCGCGGTCCAGTTACCCACCGTGTGAGGGTTAGTTGCGGAGCTGCCGGCCACAAAAATAAAGACGAGCAGTCCGGCAATGGCGACCACATTGTTCACCACCGGCGCCCAAGCGTACGCCTTGAAGGAATTATGGGCATTGAGGACCTGCCCTAAGAGCGAGAACAGTCCGTAGAAGAAGACCTGCGGCAGCAGGAACAAACCAAAGGTGATGGCCAGTTCCAACTGTTTACCACTGAAAGAGGTGGACAGGCTCATAATGGGGACCACCAGGAGCATGACAACGGCGGTCAGCCCCAGCAAACCGAGAAGACCCACGGTCAGCAGCCGGGAAATGAAGTCACTGCCTCCATCGGGATGCTTGCTAGCTTTGGCAATCTGCGGGATCAAGACCGCGTTGAAGACGCCGCCGGCAAGCATCAGGAAGATCAAGTTGGGCAGGAAGTTGGCACCTTCGAAGATGTCACCAACCACCGTTCCGGCGACGGCGATGCTCAAGATGATTCCCTTAATCAACCCCAAGATGCGCGAGACCAAGGTACCCACAGCCATGTTGGCACTGGAGCGGGCCGCTGAAGCACTCATCCGGCCCTGGTTCCCTGGGGGCATCTTCTGGCCTGGGACCTTCTCTGCGGACACCTTTTGGACAGGCACACTTTTAGTGCCGGTGTTAAGGGTGGCGTTCAAGGAGGCCGCGCGCGGGGCGGCAACGGGTTTAGGCGGGATGTTAACCCGTTCAACTTTAGACATCGACACCATCATCTCACTGCAGGCTTGGGGAGGGCTGACAGCGTGGTCTAAATTATCTCAGCGACAAAGCTAACCCTGCCCACACCACTGCCTAAAAGTGCTCTGGTAGCAATTCCCGGGCGAGATCAGTAATGCGCCGCTCGTTGGGGAATGAAAGCTTTCTAGCCAGCTCATCCAATGGTATCCAGGCCACGTCCACGGCTTCATGATCCGGATCATTCTCAATGGTCAAGAACCCGCCAGTGGCGCGCAACAGATAGTGATGGACCGTCTTGTGGACCCGATGACCGCTGACTGTGAACCAGTAGTCAATACTGCCCAGAGTTGCCACCACCTCACCAGCGATGCCGGTTTCCTCTTCAATCTCCCGCACAGCAGCTTCGTCGTGAGTTTCCGCACCCTCGGGATGGCCCTTCGGAAGACACCACTCAAGGCGACCACCGCGGTTGATGCGGGCAATAATGGCCACGTGAGCAACGCCGTCGCGCATCTCCACCACTACGCCGCCGGCGGAAACTTCCTCCACAGTTGGCAGCTGGCTGGGTGCAGCGGGCACTCCGAGTGACCCCATTGCCGGTGGCAACGGGTTCCTCTTAGGCGCGCGCGGCACGGGGTGAACCATGCAGTCCACTCTAGCTACCTTTGTCCCGGGATGATGACAGGTCCGGCGGGCAGTTTGATGGTGTCTTGGAGTCGGAGCTGCCGCACCGTTTTCTTGGGCAAGCACTGAGGGGTAAAAGTCTGGCATTCTTAAGGGACCATGGATTTAGTGCCCAATACCTCAAAATTTGACCCAGTTGTTCTTGAACTGGGACGCCTCTTTGCCGACGCCGGCTTTGAGCTTTCCCTCGTTGGCGGACCGGTGCGTGACTTGTTCCTGGACCGGATTTCCCCTGACCTGGACTTCACCACCAACGCCACGCCGGATGAGATCCTCGCAGTGGCTAAAAAATGGGCTGACTCGCACTGGGAGATGGGCCGCGATTTTGGCACCATCGGTTTCCGTAAACGCAACGCCCATAAAGAGGTGCTGCTCATTGAGATCACCACCTACCGGGCCGAGGCGTACGACCCTGAATCGCGCAAACCTGTCGTGGCCTTCGGTACCTCCTTGGTGGACGATTTGCAGCGACGAGACTTCAGCGTCAACGCTATGGCGCTGCGCCTGCCAGCGATGGAACTGGTGGATCCTTTTGGAGGTGCCAAAGATCTAGCGGCCGGGCTGCTACGTACACCCGGCACCGCCGAGGATTCCTTCTCCGACGACCCGCTGCGCATGATGCGGGCCGCACGTTTCGCCTCACAGCTGGGCTTTTCGCTGCACCCAGACGTTCTTGCCGCCATGATCGGAATGGCTGGACGGATCAGCATCATCTCTGCCGAGCGTGTTCGGGAAGAGCTTATAAAGCTCATCTGTGGCGCTCACCCGCGGGCCGGTATAGATATTCTGGTGGAGACTGGCTTGGCTGAGCTGGTCTTGCCGGAGATTCCAGCACTCAAGTTGGAAACGGATGAACACCACAGGCACAAGGACGTTTATCAGCACTCACTGCAGGTGTTGGAGCAGGCAGCTTCCATGGAAACCGGCCCCGATGGTCCCGTGCCTGGCCCTGACTTTGTGCTTCGCTTTGCAGCTCTCATGCACGACGTCGGCAAGCCCAAAACCCGCCGCTTCGAGCCGGGTGGAGGGGTCAGCTTCCGGCATCATGATTTGGCCGGGGCAAAGCTCACCGCCAAGCGCATGAAAGCGTTGCGCTTCGACAATGACTCCATCAAGGCCGTTTCACGCCTAGTTGAACTACACATGCGCTTCTACGGTTACGGCGAATCCGGGTGGACCGATTCCGCGGTGCGGCGCTATGTCACCGATGCGGGCCCTTTGCTGGAAAGGCTCCATCGACTGACCCGTTCCGATGTCACAACCCGCAACCAGCGTAAGGCCGATCGACTTTCCTTTGCCTATGACGATCTGGAACAACGGATTGCCGTCTTAGCAGACCAAGAAGAATTAGAATCCATCCGGCCGGATCTGGACGGTGGTGCCATCATGGCCTTGCTGGGTATCAAGCCCGGACGTGTGGTGGGCCGCGCCTACAACTTCCTCTTGGAACAGAGGATGGAATATGGCCCTTTGGGTCCAGAGAAGGCCGAGGCTCTCTTGAGGCAGTGGTGGGCTGAACAGCCTGAGTCGCAGCCTGTAGATCCCGCTGAAGACTGAGACAGTAATTCTCAGCTATTAATATTCTCTGATTGGAATATACGCAATGAGTAATATAACTACCGGAAGCACTCCTCTTGGCATTGCACCGATCCCGGGCGGCCCCAAACTTTGGCTCTTGCGTCACGGAGAGACGGAATGGTCGCGCAGCGGGCAGTACACGGGACTGACGGACTTGCCGTTGACGGAGCTGGGCGAAGACCAGGCCCGATCCGCGCAGACGGCTCTGTCCGGCGTCGACTTTGACCTTGTGCTTACCTCTCCGCTGCAAAGGGCGCACAGGACAGCAATCTTGGCTGGATTTCCGGACGCCTTGGTGGAGCTGGACGCCGTCGAATGGGACTACGGCGACTACGAGGGTATTGATAGTTCATTGGTGCGGGCACAGAACCCGGGCTATTTGATCTGGGACGATGGGGTTCCTCACGGGGAGAGGCTGGAACAGGTCGCTGAGCGCGCCGACAGAATCGTGGCTCGCGCGCTAGCCGTCACGAGAGCAGACGGTGCCCCCGCCAATGTTCTGCTCGTTGCCCATGGCCATTTCTTGCGCATCATGGCCGCTCGATGGTTGCGACTGCCCGCCGGTTCAGGCCGCCACTTTGTGCTCGGTACCGCCAAGGTTTGCACACTTGGGTGGGACAAGAAAACGCCTGCGATCGAACAGTGGGGTCTCTAGCGAGGCACTCTCGTAACCGCCCGGAAGCTACGCGGCTCAGGGGACCTCACCGGGTAGGCTCGTAGCCATGCAGGAATCACACGCCACGGGGACTCAAGCCCGCCATCTGATTGTTGTGCCTTCCCGCAGTGACGACTTACTGCGTGGCTTGACTGAACCAGTTGGTGGGCCGCTGGGTAAATACACGGCCCCCGGCGCTACCAAGCCGGGCTTCTTCACGGTGGAGCGCGTGCTGATCCTCATGGCTGCGGTTTCTGCCTTAGTTGCTGTCATGAGCAAATCTCATTGCCGCACAGTTGGCTGGACCACTCCGGATCAACAGTCCACAGTGTGCTGGTCCCTGTTCCCCAACTCCTTCGTGGATGACAAGCTCGGGACTCTGGCACCCTTTTTCTCTGCGGGATCCTCCTTTGAGCACCCCGTTCTGGCTGGCTGGATCGCCTGGCTTACGGCGTGGTTGACGGGCAGTGCTGGTAGTGGTGCGTTGCGCCAACTGGCATTCTCTGACCTGAATGCCGCACTCATCGCCGTGGTATGGATTGCCACGGTTGTGGTGGTTGCTCGAACAGCCCAGCGCAGGGTCTGGGATGCTGCCATCGTGGCAGCTAGTCCCGTCCTAATATTGATGGCTTACGTCAGCTGGGACTTCTGGGCTGCCGCCTTAGTCGGTGCCGGAATTTACCTCTTTGCGCGTAAAAAGATCCTCTGGGCAGGGGCTTTCCTGGGTGTCGCCGCGCAGGCAGCCCCGTATCCTGTCTTCATTGTGCTTGCGTTGGTGTTCCTCGGTATGAGAACCGGACAGGGAGCGAAGATGCTGCAGCTGGTTGCTGCGGCAGCGATCGCTTGGCTGCTGGTGCTGGCCCCTATCCTGATTGGAAACCCTGGGGCGTTCGGCGTCTATGTGAAGTCGCTGTGGGCAGCTGAGCCCACGGAATCTTCCATTTACGGTGGGATTAACCTGATCGCGGGAAGGATGGGCTGGCCGTCCCTTGACTTAGCTGCAACAAACACCATCTCAAGCATACTTTTGGTGCTCCTGGCAGTAGGGCTGATGTCCTTGGCATTATTTGCACCCATGACACCGCGGGTAGCCCAGCTGGCCTTTGTGGCGGCAGCGGGATTCATGGCACTGAACAAGGGCGCTGAACCGTGGCATGCCGTTTGGCTGATTCCCCTACTTGCCGTGGCTTTACCGCGCTGGCGTCCGGTGCTGCTGTGGCAGGCAGCAATCGTGACTCATTTTGTGGCCCTGCTGCTTTTCCGCAGCAAGGTACTTGGGGGCATTAGTAACCAGCACGCCATTGACACGCCCTACTTTCTCATAGCGGCCGTGATCGCTGCAGTAGCCACGTGGATCATGGTGGGACTGGTTGTCAGAGATATTTTTGCTCCGGCCTACGACGTGGTGCGCCGCGCCGGGGTGGATGATCCGCAAGCTGGAGTGTTGGCAGCAGTGCGCGTTCAATCCGGAGAAGTAGCGGAGGTGGCGCTGGACGCCGTGGGCAAGTCCGATTCTGAAGTCGAGCAAGATAGCGAGCAACCAGATGCAGGCCTGCCAATGAGCACTGCGGATAGGTCTGGACAGTGAGTGATGTCGCCGTTGTGGGATCTGGCCCTAACGGTTTGGCTGCCGCTCTGACCATGGCACGTGCCGGGCTGTCGGTGCAGCTTTTTGAAGCCGCAGATTCCCTTGGGGGCGGGACGCGAACCGAAGAAAGAACGCTACCCGGATTTCGTCATGACGTGTGTGCCGCTGTTCATCCGATGGCCCTGGCTTCTCCCTTCTTCCGGGCCTTTGAACTGGAACGGCGGATTGAACTGTTGGTGCCGGAAATTTCCTACGGTCACCCGCTCGACGGCGGCCGGGCTGGAATTGCCTACCGCAGCCTGGAGCGTACCGTTGACGCCTTGGGAGTTGACGGTCTAGCATGGCGGACTCTGATGGGACCCTTGTTGCAGCGACTGGACGGGGTTAACGACTTTACCCAGAGTAATTTGCTGCGCCTGCCCCGAGACCCGATTGCCGTGGTTAGCTTTGGGATCCGGGCCTTGCTACAGGGGACACCTGCTTGGAATGTTGGCTTCCGAGGTGACACCGCTCCGGCCATGTTGACAGGTGTTTCTGCGCACGCCATGGGCCGATTGCCGGCACTGGCCACCTCAGGTGCAGGGCTGCTGCTCGGAGTTCTGGCGCACGCGCGGGGATGGCCAGTTCCGCGGGGTGGGTCACAGGCGATTGCTCAGGCGATGGCCGATGACTTAGTGGCTCATGGTGGCCGGATCGAGGTGCGGCGGCCTATAGAAAGTGTGGCCGCCCTGCGAGCTGAGACCGGAGCCACAGCGATCATTTCAACCACGACGCCGCGTGCACTCGCCCGAATGGCGGGAGCTGAACTGCCGGATAGATATAGACGGAAGCTGGAGTCCTTTAAATATGGGGCCGGGGTGTGCAAGGTCGACTTTGCCCTTTCCGGCCCCGTCCCGTGGACGGCCCCCGCCTTGAGGTTTGCTCCCACGCTACATTTAGGTGGTTCCAGAGAAGCCATAGCCTTTGCCGAAGGCGAGGTCCTCAAGGGGCGCCATCCCAAAAACCCCTATGTTCTGGCCGTGCAGCCGGGAGTTATGGATGACACCCGCGCACCCCTGGGGCAGCACACGTTTTGGGCGTACACTCACGTTCCTGCAGGGTCGAGCCGTGACTGTAGCGAAGACATCATTGCCGCCGTGGAAAAACATGCGCCCGGGTTTAGGGATCTGATCCTTGCCAGCTCCGTGCAGAGCGCACAGGAGGTATCCGCCTACAACGCCAACTACATCGGCGGCGATATTTCCTCCGGTGAGGTAACCATTCGGCAACTACTGAAGCGTCCTGTGGTGTCTAGGGATCCATGGCGGACCCCTGTACACGGGTTGTATTTGGGTTCGGCGTCTACCCCACCCGGCCCCGCCGTGCACGGGATGGGTGGCTGGTTTGCTGCAAAATCGGCCCTGAAGAACACCTTCGGGCTGCCGGTACCTGAGCTGGGTCTGACTTCTTAAAGAAATAGCCCGCTGCGGTGATTGTTGAAAGAACAATCACCGCAGCGGGCTAGAAATCTAGACTGAGCAGCGCAGAAACTACAGCCGCGCAGAAACTAGTTGCGACGGTCCAGCGTGCCCAAGGTCCGGCCCTCGGCGTCCTTCAAGGTCATAACGTCACCGTTGAGCTCTACACCTGCGGTTTTCATGAGCCACTGGTCCACATCGTCGCAAGCCATCTGGGTGCCGCTGAGCTGCGAGAAGGTCAGTTCACCCTGGGTCTGGAACCACTGGCCGGTAATGCGGTTACAGCCATCGCTTCCGCTGACGAAGCCTGCCTGATCGAATTGTTCAGTTTTATCAGATCCGAGCGACAGCTCGAGGTACGGCAATTTGTCGCTGTTGTAACCATCGCCCCACGTGCCCACGGGACCCGTTGCGGCACCGCAGGAGGAGATGGTCAAAGCAAGGAGAAGGCTGCCGGCAAGGGCTGCAAGGCGTTTCATAATGAAGGTGGCTCCGATCGCGCTGGTATAGACATGCGTTTCCCTTATGGTATTGCATGGCTGCGCTTTCCCTGCTTTCCCTGCTTTCCTGACCGTCGGTTCCGGCAGCATGGATAAACAGTGCGAACATACATCGCGGACCAACGGTGCGGAACCTCTGGGAGAGCTTGGGCTGGCTAGGCGGCTACTCCGGTGAGGGATGACACGGGGGCGGTCAGGGCGCCGTCGCGCATGATGGCCACTCCATCGGTGATGGGAACAAATTCGGTGTCGTGGGTGACCATGACGGTGGCTACGTTGAACTCGTCGGTGACCTGACGTAGCAAGCGCACAATGGAGTCGCTGCGGGCATGGTCCAAAGCGGCCGTGGGTTCATCCACCAGCAGGACTTTGGGTGCCGCCATGAGGGCGCGGGCAATGTTGACGCGCTGGCGCTGACCACCGGAGAGCTGATGAGGACGCTTCTTGGCTGAGTCTGACAGACCCACTAGTTCCAGCAAGTCCGCGGCACGGCTTGCCGCGGACTTCACGGATTTGCCCCGCAGGTGTTCGGTGATGGTGAGTTGTTCGGCCGCTGTCAGCGAGGCCAGCAGATTTGGTTGCTGGAAGATGATGCCCACCTTGTCGCGGCGTAATTGAGCCAGTTCTTTCTCATTAAGTCGGGTGGCGTCAACGCCGTCGATCACTACCAGGCCCGAGGTGGGCTTGATCAGTGTTGCGGCAACAGCGAGGAGGCTGGACTTTCCGGAGCCCGACGGGCCCACAAGGGAGATGAACTGACCCGGATTCACAGAAAGATTCACCGAGTCCAGAGCCGTCATGGTGCCTTCGCCATCGGGGTATTCAAGGATCAGGTTGAGCAGGTTCAAAGCAGTCATCAGATTGTCCTCAGAGAGTATTGGGAAGGGGTTGAGGTGGAGAGAATAGGTGGCTAGTTGCCGCCGAGGGCGATCATGGCGTCCACGCGGGTGACCTTGCGGACCGCCAGCGCGGCGCCGGCCAGGCCCAGAGCCACGATCCCCGCGATCGGCAGCAGCGTTGTTGCCGGGGTGAGTAGGAACGGCGCTGCTTTCGAGGCGACGATGCCGCCCACGATCCCCACTAATCCGCCGAGTCCGGCGCCGGCCAGAAGTACCAAGGCTGCCTGCGTCAGTGCGTCGCGCAACAGGTAGCTGCCGGAGGCTCCCATGGCCTTCAAAACAGCAATGTCTCGGGTCCGTTGAACCGTCCATACCGTCAGGAACGCCACGATAACGAGTGCTGAAATACCGTAGAGGAAGGCCTGCATCATCATGAGTGAGCCGTTTTCGCTCTTGTAGCCACCCAAGCCATCGAAGGAGCCGTTTCGGGTAGTGCTGACGGTGCCAGCTACGGCATTGGCGCCGTCGAGGTTCACGGTGGCGCCCTTCTCAAAGGTCACGGCCAGCACAGTTGCCAGCTGGTCTGGATCGCTCAGATGGGCAACTTTGGTCCAAGTATTCAGCGTTGTCCAGACCACCGAGGTGTGCGAATACCACTGGTCCGGCACAATAGCGCCCACGGAAAGTTCCGTTCCGGCGATGCTCACGGCATCTCCTTGAGAGAGGGAGAGTTGCTGGGCGATGCCCTCGCCGATGATCACCGTTGAATCATTAATGTCCGACGGCGCGATCCCGGCTTGGGTGCCCGGCGTAGCGGACAGGGTTTCACCGACACCAAAGACGGCCACATTGGCAATACCTTTACTATCGCCCGCTCCTTGGAACCGGCTTTGGCTGATGCCCAGGGGAGCCACTGACTGAACGCCGGGTTGAGCGGCCCAACTCTTGGCCTGTTCGGCGGTGACCTGGCTTTCGGTGAAGGAGACCTTGGGATCATTCTTAGCCGGGGCACCAAACACCATTTGGCTGACCGCGGTGCCGGATCCTGTTCCTGTTCCTGTGCCCATCCCCGTGCCCAATTGGGCCACGGCAGACGTCGACTGGTTGCCGAGCCCGGCAGTCAGACCGGAAAGCAGCACCAACAGCAGGCTGATCAGAGCTACGACGGCGCCCATGAGGGCAAAACGTCCCTCGGCAAAGCGGATGTCTCGGATCGCGAGGAACATGTACAGCTTCTTTCGTAGGCCGGAGTAATGCTGGATTCATCCGGGCGTTTTCTAGTACTTCCACTCTCCTGCGGAACGCCTACGCTTCCATCGCGGGGTTGGTTGATCCTGCGGCGGCGAGAGGTTGATGCGCCAGTCAACCTTTTGGTTGATACGGGTGTGCAGGCGTGCGCTTATGCTGGTGACATGTCTGCCGTGGATGCCCCGCCTGTGAGCAGTGCCGCGATTCTGCGGTTCCTGCGCGTCACCTTGCACGTTGCCTTTGCCGTGCTGCTGGCCGTGGGGGTGATGCGCCTTCTCCTAGTTGGCGCCGACGGGCCGGGCCGGTACAACTTCCTGACATTGTCCGTTGCGCTTGCGGCGATTTATTTGGTGGGCACCGTGGCGGAGAAGCGCTTTTCAACAGGGTTGAGTGAGCGGAATCCGCGGCGCTGGGCGGTGCTGTGGCTTGGCCTGATCACGGTGCTGTGGGCGGTGTTGATGGTGGGGTCGGTGGAGTTCTCGTGGCTTGTTTTCCCCTTGTTCTTCTTGCATCTGCACCTTCTGCCGCGGTGGGCAGGGATCCTGATGGTCTTGCTGATGACAGCTGGGGTGGTGTTTGCTCAATGGAATTCAAGCGGAGCGGATGTTCCGCCGCTGCCAGTTGTGGTGGGGCCGGTGTTTGGAATGGCGTTCGCAGTGGCCGCATCCAAGGCGTACAGGCTGCTGTATCAAGAAGGCGAGAACCAGCGTCGAGCTGCGGATGAGCTGCGACGCACCAGAGCTGAACTGGCCGCCACCCAACACGAGGCCGGGGTCCTGGCCGAGCGTGCACGGTTGGCGCGGGAGATTCATGACACCCTGGCCCAAGGCTTCTCCTCGATCATTTTGGTGTCCCGGGCAGCTCGGCGCAGTTTGAGTGCCGCAGATCTGGAATCCACGGAGGAAAGCCTGGCCATGGTTGAGGCCACCGCCGCAGAAAATTTGGCCGAGGCTCGGAATTTTGTCCGCGGTCTCTCCTCGCCAGTCCTGGCCGAGGCTTCTCTCGCGGAGAACCTTTCCAGGCTCTGTAACCAGACGCAGCGGGAGGCCAGTGCGCGCGGCGGTTCATTGCGGTGTAGCTTCCGGCTTGATGGTGAGCCGATCGACCTGCCGCAGCCCTACAAGGTCACCTTGCTGCGCGCCGCTCAGGCGAGCCTCGCCAATGTCTGGCTGCACGCGAAAGCTGGCTCCGCCGTCGTAAGTTTGGCCTTTCTAGGCACCGAAGTGACCCTGGACGTGTTCGACGACGGACGAGGCTTCGACCCGGAGAGCCTCGCTGACTCTGTCGCTGGCAGGGTGGATGGAAGTGGCTTTGGGCTGCGATCGTTGCGTGAGCGGGTGGTGGCGCAGGGTGGGACGCTGACCATCGAATCGGCCCCGAGCGAAGGAACGGTGGTGGCCATTCGGCTGCCACTCGGTGAAGGCTCCCGTTCAATTCAAGGGGATGACAATGGGTGAAATTCGGATATTGCTGGTGGATGATCATCCGGTGGTGCGGGCAGGGCTGCGGGCCATGCTCACTGAATTTGAGGGCTTCACTGTGGTGGCCGAAGCTCCTGAAGGTGAAGCCGCCATCAAGGAGGTGCGCCGATTTCAAACTCTCGGCGACCCTGTGGACGTGGTGTTGATGGACCTGCAAATGGGTGGCGGGATGGATGGGGTCAGTGCTACAAGAGCTATCAAGAAACTGCCCGATGCCCCGCCGGTCCTGATTCTGACCACGTACGACACCGATGCCGACATTTTGGCGGCAGTGGAAGCAGGGGCCAGCGGCTACATGCTCAAGGACGCACCCCCGGAACAAATCCGCAGCGCTGTGCAGCAGGCTGCAGCGGGACAAACCGCGCTGGCACCTGAGGTGGCGGCCCGGCTCATGGGCAGGATCCGCAACCCGGCTCCGGTCCTATCAGCACGCGAGGTGGAGCTAGTGGAACTGCTCGCAACGGGCATGAGTAATAAGGCAATCGCCAAGCAACTGTTTATCTCGGAGGCCACGGTGAAAACCCATTTGGTGCATATTTACGACAAATTGGGCGTAGATAATCGCACGGCCGCGATTTCTGTGGCCGTGGCACGCAGGATTATCCGAAGTGCAGGATAAACCGATTCTGAGCCTTTGAGGGGTAAGCCATTTCGGGAACCAAGGATTATGTGTAGTGTGAGCTACAGCACATGGAGCCGGGGCTGGATCGGGTTCTTGGGGGGTGACTGAAGATTTGCCAATCCCCACAAAAATGATCTGCGTCGCATTTCCACGTACCGTGATATGCATAACAATTGTGGGGAATAGTTTGAATTTCTGTTAGTCACTGAGCTGGATTTTTTCCTGAAAGTTCTTCTTGAAGGATTCCTCTGGCGTAGAGACTAGCGTAAGCACTCAATGCCGCGTGCAAGGAAGCGAGAGGGGTACCGAGTGACGTTTTCGAAGCGTACATCACGGCCGTACCACTTGAGCATGGCGGTGGTTTGTACGCTCTTGGCATCCGGTGGATTTGTAGTGGCCGGCTACGTTGGCACCTCGTCCGCTGATGCTGCAGCATCCTTAGATGCTCAGCAGCTCATTCGCAGCTCAGCTACTTTCGAAGTGGCCAGTCTCGCTGGTTTTGACTCGATCTCCACACACGGCATGGGAGCTAATATTTCCTTTGCCAAGACTCTCATCCTCGCCAAAAAACCTCCCGCACCGCAGTTATTTGACCTGACCGATCCCGATGGCAACACCCCGCACTTGGCACGTTCCGTCCATGCCATGCGAGGAGACATCCCAGAGGTCTCGGCGTCATTGATTTCTCAGGTCCGCAAAGACATCCTCACTGCAGCGTTCCAGGGCTTAGGTCACCACTATGTTTGGGGTGGCACCAGCTTTGATCATGGTTGGGATTGCTCAGGATTTGTTCAGTGGGCCTATGCCCAGGCTGGTGTAGCACTACCGCGCACTGAGCAATGGATGCCCATGGTGCAAACGAACAACCCACAGCCTGGCGACATTGTGGTGCAGAATCCCGACGGCCCCAACCATTGGTCGCATATTGGCATTTACATCGGCAATGGCAAGATGATTAGCGCACTGAACCCGTCAGTGGGCACTTTCATCCATTCCCCGGCGGATGTCAGCAGCTCCTCGGCGTACTTCACCATGCCAGCGTTTGCCGCTGCGGATGAACGGGCGGCCAAGAACGTGAAGGAAGCTAAGGGCAAGAAAGACGGTACTGGAACAGTCGGAAGCGCAAAGCCCGCCACTTCCGGAACGCCATCGATCACACCCTCCACGAAGCCGCCCACCATCACGGACCCTGGAACAACCGATCCCGGTACCACGGCGCCATCAACGACTCCTCCCACCATCACGGACCCGGTAACAACCGATCCCGGCACGACGGCGCCAACAACGACTCCTCCCACCACCGCGGGTCCTGGAACAACCGGTCCTGGTACCACACCGTCATCAACGACTCCTCCCACGTCTACCGATCCCGGGACAATGGCGCCCACGTCCACCGAGCCGAGTGATTCCCTTCCTAGTACGACGCCGCCCATCACTTCCGAACCGCCCACTACTGAGGAACCGAGTGCTGCGGAGCTGAGCACGCCGACCGCAACCGGAACGGCTTCGGCGGATCCGGGCGTGACGTCGCCGCCGGAGGCCCCTACGCCTCCCGAGCTTGCTGCTCCGAGCGCGTCTATGAGTTCACCGACCTTTGAAGGATCACCAGCGCTTGGCGGTGCCGTGGCTCCCTAAGCACGCTCCTCTCGAAGTTCATAGAGGGTGCTTGTCACAGTTCTAA
Source organism: Arthrobacter sp. Sr24 (assembly GCF_054511175.1). NCBI lineage: Bacteria > Bacillati > Actinomycetota > Actinomycetes > Micrococcales > Micrococcaceae > Arthrobacter > Arthrobacter sp. Sr24. The sequence continues at coordinate 26,173 of NZ_JBTNDB010000016.1, forward strand.
CACTGCGGCAACCGCTCTTTGTGGTTAATGGCGAGATAGTTTTCCGGCGCCAATGACGGTCTAGAAAGTGGCGTGCTTCATCTCAGGAGCAACCAGTGTTATGAATCGCAACATTATGTAGGCTGACTTCTCGTCACTTTACTGATTGATGGTGACGGATAAGCATGGACATTAATAACAAGCCATCCTCATCGCCTAAAAGTGAGTTTCCATGTCATTGCTTCACACAGAGAATTCGGCCAAGCAGCCGGTGCTGTGCCGGCACTAGCTTTGTCCTCAGCGCCGATGGCTGCTCCTGGAACACCCCTTTCCACATCCAACATCAAGCACGATATGGCTGTGGATGCTGGTGGAACAACTTTGGAGGCTATCCCCGTTGGAAGTTTCGCCGATCCGGCCAATACGCCCGCGACCCCAGCTGACCCGCAGCGTTCTCCCAACATGGTTGAGGGGCAAGGCCCCGGACGATTTCAAGGTAGGCACCCAGATGCCGCTGGTGACTCACGGTGTTGATCCGCAAGCCCTTACCCTCACCTTGGAAGCTACTGGCCCCGGCTCAGGTATTGCCACGATTGAATACTCAGTCGATGGAGGCGCCACGTGGACGGCGTACATGGAGACCAGCAAGGCAGGGGGCGACGGCGTGTCCGTTGACTACCGCCTCATGGACAAGGCCGGGCTGGTGTCAGACTCGAATGTTGACGCAGTCATTGCTCCGGTTGGTACGACGCAGCCTCCTGCTCCGTCCTTGTCGGCGCCGACCTCGGCAGTTGCCGGCTCCACCACTACCTTCACAGCCAAAAACCTGATCGCTGGAGAATATACGTGGACAGGGCAAATATTTGGGACTCTGGCGACGGGCGCCGAAGGGCCCGGTTAATTGCAGAAAATCGGGGAAGCGTGGAGCGGTAAAGGCGACTGGATCGTGGCTGAACGGACCATGGCGGAAGACGAGACGGTGGTCGATATTACGAACGATGCCGGTTACAGCCACGGCGTTGACTAGTCAGAAGAAGTCCACGCTATTCGCATCTCCTCGTTTTCTCCCTGCCTCACTATGGATCCGCCATATGAGTACGGCAACAAGTACTGAGTGCTGACTGCTTGGTTCAGTTGCCGTTTTGCAGGAATTGCAGCACAGCCAACACGCGGCGGTGATCGTCGCCGCTTTGATGTAACCCCAACTTCATGAATATGGCGCTGATGTGTTTCTCGACAGCACCGCCGCTGACAACCAGTGCCTTGGCGATGCCGGCATTGGTCAATCCCTGGGCCATCAGTTCTAGCACTTGAGATTCGCGGGGGCTTAGCGTTCGGATGGGATCGCCGGCCCCACGGTTGGCCAATAAAGCGCTGATGACTTCGGGATCGATGACGGTCGAGCCCGCCCCAACGCGGTCAATGGCATCGGTGAAATCTTCAAATCGGGCAACTCTGTCCTTGAGAAGATACCCCAGTCCAGCGCCGTAGGAGGCTCCGGCCAGCAGCTCGCTGGCATAGCTGAGCTCCACGTATTGGGAGAGCACCAAGACGGCAACCGAGGGGAACTGCGCCCTGACTTCCAGAGCCGCCTTCAGCCCTTCGTCCCGGTGTGAGGGCGGCATGCGCACATCGGTGATCAGTAGATCGGGCACGTGCTCTTCGACGGCCGCTAACAATTGGGTTCCGTCGCCCACGGCCGCGCACACTTGCGCACCCGTTTCCTCGAGTAATCGAACAAGGCCCTCACGGAGCAGGACTGAATCTTCAGCCAGAACAACACGCATGGTTTCAGAGTAGCCGTTCGCTTCATCTGCCAACATTGTGCCGGCCCCGAGCTCAGCCATGATCTTCATCCAAGGAGAGGGATGCTGGCCCGGAGAGTGGTGGGGCCACCCGCGGGGCTACTGATCTCCAACGAGCCATCTACGCCGGCCAGCCTGTCGATCAAACCCGCCAGTCCGTGGCCCTTGCCCACATGAGCGCCGCCGCTACCGTCGTCGGAAACTTCAATGGCAAGTTCTGATTCGGAACGGTTTAGCGTCACAGCTGCAGTACTGGCGCGAGCATGTTTAGACACATTGGCCAGAGCTTCCGAGACTACAAAGAACGCCGCATTCTCGGCAGCCTCAGGCAACCGGTCTGCGGGCCGTAAATTGCCGCTCACCTGAACGGGGACCGTGGCGCGTGCCGCCACGGAAGCCACGGCCACGTGCAAGCCGCGGTCAGCCAGTAGTGGCGGAGCAATGCCGCGGGAGAGGGCGCGCAACTCATTGAGGGCTTCACGGCTTTGTTCCAGCGCGCCTTCCATCAGCCTATTGGCACCTTCCGGATCTGTTGCCATGCGCCGCTGAGCAGCTTCGACATCCATCTGCAACCTGATGAGGCGTTGCTGGGGACCATCATGAAGATCACGTTCGATCTTGCGCATCGTTTGGGCTTCTTCTGAAACTATTTGGGCGCGGCTAGTGGCTAGTTCTTCACTACGGGCTCGTAGGGCGATTGTTTCGTTTGTCAGCAAGACGCGTGTTAGTGCTGCGTCACCGAGCGCCAGCAGATGCGTGATGAAGGGCAAGAGTAGCAGCAGTACCACGCCGCACAGGAGATCAAACCAGAGCCCTGCGGTCGCCGGGCTCACGTTCAAAACAGTATCCAGATTTAGGATCTCTGCCAGTTGGATATTTTCCGGCGGAAGGTAGCTGATCCAAATCCATTGCGTCAACAGGCCGAGGGATCCAGCAGCGAACGTCAGAGCTATGCAGAACGCTGCGGTGCGGTACGGAAAGGAAATAAATAAACCATGGATGAAGTCTTTCCATAGCTGGGGATCAGCCAAATTCCGAAACATGCCGCTGATGGTACTTCTTTGGGGTGTGCGGTAATGAACTGGCGGAATTTCTCCGGCCCAACGTTGTAATGCCGCCCGGTTCACGGTGGCAAACCAACGGGCTGAAGCCAGAGCGGCCACCAGGACGGGTAGTCCAACCCAGATGATGATGGTGGAAAGGCCCAAGCAAAAGAGGGTCACGAGTACCGTGAAAGAGATTAGAGAAATAAAGAAGCCAGGCACGATGTAGGCCAGATCATTAGCGATCTGGCGCCATGTGGAGGGCCGCAGGATGAACCACGATTTGGGTGCTTGAGTGGCAAATGAGTTATTCATATATCAATCCTTGCCGTGGCCGGGTCCTGGAACCATCATGCCAGCCGGTGAAAGCGAGGTGGGGATAACCCCACCTGATCCGCCCGGATCGTGCCTCGCCACAGACCCCTAGCGGTTCGCCCTCTCCTGCCTGTCTTGTGCGGCCTGCATACCTCGGCAAAGATGGGAGAATTATTCCGTGGGACACATTGACGTTGCAAACATTGACTATTTTCTCTCCGACGGCCGGCAGCTGCTGAACGGGGTGAACTTCCGCGTCTCCGATGGCACCAAGACGGCCTTGATTGGGCCCAATGGCACGGGCAAGACCACGCTGCTGCGTATCATCTGCCAAGACATCAAAGCAGATGAGGGAGCCGTTTCACGTTCGGGTAGCATGGGGGTGATGCGCCAGTTCGTGGGCCAAGTTCGGGACGAGAGTACTGTGCGGGATCTGCTGCTCTCCGTGGCATCTGCGAATATCGCCGCCGCAGGGAAGGCCGTGGATGCCGCCGAAGAGGCCATGCTGGAGCGCGACGATGAGCCCAGCCAAATGGCGTACGCCCAGGCGATCGCCGATTGGGGCGATGTGGGCGGCTACGAGATGGAAACAACGTGGGATGAAGTCACTATGGCCGCCATGGGCATGGACTTTTACACCGCCCAGTACCGTAAAGCTGCTTCGCTCAGTGGCGGCGAGCAAAAGCGCCTGGTGCTTGAAGCTCTCTTTTCTGGCCCCGACGACCTTCTCTTGCTGGATGAGCCGGATAACTACTTGGACGTGCCCGGCAAACGCTGGCTCGAAGCCAAAATGGCGGACTCACCCAAATCAGTGCTGTTCGTCAGCCACGACCGCGAACTGCTGGCCAACGCTGCAACCCGCATAGTAACGCTGGAACCGGGGATTAACGGCGCCTCCAGCTGGACCCATGGCGGTGGGTTCGAATCTTATGTGAAGGCCCGCGAGGACCGTAACGCCCGCTTCGAAGAATTGCGGAAGCGATGGGACGAGGAGCATATCAAGCTCAAGGAACTCGTCAACATGTACAAGACCAAGGCCGCCTTCCGTTCCGATATGGCGAACCGCTACCAGGCTGCACAGTCGCGCCTATCCCAGTTCTTGGAGCAGGGCCCACCCGAGGCGCTACCCATTGAGCAAAATGTGAAAATGCGTCTCAAGGGTGGCCGCACGGCCAAACGCGCCATTATTGCCACAAAGCTGGAACTCACCGGCCTCATGAAACCGTTCAGCACCGAGGTCTGGTTTGGCGACCGCGTGGGCGTACTGGGCTCTAATGGTTCGGGCAAGTCTCACTTCCTGCGTCTCTTGGCGGCCGGTGGCTCGGATCCGGACAAAGAACATGAGCCCGTGTCCGACGTAGAGATTGCCCAGGTGCCGCATGAAGGTTCGGTGAAACTCGGGGCGCGCATCCGCCCTGGTTTCTTTGCCCAGACCCATGCCCGGCCGGACCTTCTGACACGCACATTGCTGGATATCTTGCACCGTGGGGACGAGCACCGTTCCGGGATGGGGCGCGAAGCCGCGGCCGGTGCGTTGGATCGTTACGGTCTGGCGTCCAGCTCGGAGCAAAAGTACGACTCGCTTTCCGGCGGTCAGCAAGCTCGTTTCCAAATTCTGCTGTTGGAACTCTCCGGTGCCACCTTGCTCCTGCTCGATGAACCTACGGACAACCTCGATTTGCACTCAGCTGAGGCGCTGGAGAAGGCCATCGATTCGTTCGAAGGCACCGTTCTGGCCGTCACCCACGACCGCTGGTTCGCCAGGTCCTTCGACAGGTTCCTGGTCTTCGGTTCCGACGGTAAAGTCTACGAATCCGATGAGCCTGTGTGGGACGAAAAACGCGTCGAGCGCGCCCGCTGATGCTCAGGCTAGAGTTGTTCTGATCACCTTTTCGCACACCATCAGTTAAGAGCGTCCTTCACTATGAATCAGCAGGCGGTCCGTGCTGCGACCATTGCCACCTTTGCCGTCTTCGCAATCAACGGGTTTGTGTTTGCCAGTTGGGCTGCACGTATTCCGGCAGTGACAAGAATTCTCGATCTGACCTCGGGCCAAATGGGTTTGTTGTTGCTGACCATCGCCGCGGGATCTGTCATTGCGCTTCCCGCTGCAGGAACCGTGGTTGGCCGCGTCGGCACGGCGTCCACCGTCAGGATCGGCGGCTTTAGTCTGGCCTTTGGCGGATTGATCGTGTCGATTGCTTTGGCACAGCACAATGTTGCGCTGACCGCTGTAGGACTCTTCTTTTTCGGTATTGGCATTGGCCTATGGGACGTTGCGCAGAACATTGAAGGTGCCGACGTGGAGCGGCATCTGCGCCGCACCATCATGCCGCAATTCCATGGTGGATTTAGTGGTGGTGCGTTGGTCGGCGCCCTCGTGGGGGCGGGACTTTCGGCTATTAACGTCAGCATGCCAGCGCACCTGCTGGCCATCGTGACCGTCGTAGTCCTTGCGATGATCTTTGTCCCCAAGTATTTCCTGCCGGATGTGGCACAGTCCGGCAGCCAGAGCGGTGAAAACCAGCCGAGCGGAGTCACGGTCCCAAAGGGTCGCAGCGCTTGGGGTGAGAAGCGGACACTTTTGGTAGGACTGGTGGTTCTGGGTGCGGCCCTGACTGAAGGATCGGCCAATGACTGGATTGCCAAGGCCGCTGTTGATGGGCTGGGTTCCAGTGAAGCCGAGGGTGCCATCATGTTTGCTGTTTTTGTTGCATCCATGACGCTCTTTAGGTTCTTTGGTGGCCGGTTGATTGACCAGTTTGGTCGGGTTCCGGTGCTGTATGGGAGCCTAGGATCGGCACTGCTGGGCCTAATTATCTTTGTGCTGGCACCGAACATGCTGCTGGCCGGCGTGGGCGCAGTGCTTTGGGGTGCCGGTGCGGCACTGGGCTTCCCCATGGGCATGTCCGCGGCAGCTGATGATCCCGCGCGGGCCGCCGCCAGGGTTTCCGTGGTTTCCACGATTGGCTACGTGGCGTTCCTTGCGGGTCCGCCGCTGCTGGGATTCCTTGGCGATCACGTCACCATTCGCTGGGCACTGCTGGCCATTGCCGTTGCCATTGTGGCTTCTATTCTGACCGCACCCGCAGCGAAGCCGCTACCTGAGTCGGAGTTTGAAAAGAGCAGTAACTAAGCGGTCTGCGAGTTCGCTGGGACCCTGTCCGTACGAATATTCCGATCCAGGCATTTATCTCGCAATAGTGCCCAGAGCAGCAACGTTAGCCCTACCCCCACCAGGACTCCGGCGATGGTGTCAGAGAACCAGTGGACACCCAAATAAGTGCGGCTGTACATCATGGCAATGCTGAGAATGGTGCCGCTGATCCACATCCACAACTTGCCCAACACCACAGCTGTGACCACCATGGCGGTTACCGTGCCACTGACATGTCCGGAAGGGTATGAACCGTGGTCAACAGGCACCAGCCGGTCAGCGGGACGTGGGCGGTCCACCAAAAACTTGATCAGATGAGTTAGCCCCAGGGCGCCTAAATTGACGGCAGCGGTGAAGAGCGCCAAGCGCCAATGGCGGCGCAAGAGCACCAAGAGTAAAAGTACAGAGTAGATGACCATTCCAGTGTTGCCAGCAAAATCCAGTACGCGGTTCGCGTCGGTGAGCCACGGTGTCCGGGAGCTGCGCATCAGCTGGTACCAGCCGTCGTCGAACTTATGAAACGGCGGATGGTTGCCGGTAGCCATCATGATCCAGACGCCAGCAAGCACAACGGCTAGAGCGGGCAATGAAACCCAGAACAGTCGGGACCGCGACCAAGCGAGCGGACGCAGCGCGGTAGATTGAGCTGTGGAGAGTGGCATCGTTCCAGTTTAGAGGGAAGATCTGCCCGCGGCATGTCATCCATTCGGACGACCCTGAGTGAACCCTGAATCATCCCTGAGAAGGAAGATATCTGCTGTGCGAGTGCGTACGGTTGTAATAGATTCGAGAAAAGACGCCTGTCACAGTTGTGCCGGCGCTCATCCAAAGGGGATGTCCACATGATTGAGGCAGTAAACCTGGCCAAGCACTACGGTGCCAAGACCGCGGTTGGCGGTGTCACGTTTACCGTCAAGCCGGGAATGGTGACGGGCTTCCTGGGCCCTAACGGCGCCGGCAAATCAACCACCATGCGGATGATCGTTGGGCTAGATGCGCCTTCGCGAGGAACTGTCACCGTCAACGGCAAACCCTACGCCAAGCACCGTGATCCGCTTCGACAGGTTGGTGCGTTGCTGGACGCCAAGGCTGTGCACACCTCGCGCACCGCCTACAACCACCTGCTGGCCATGGCCGCCACGCACAGCATCCCCACCAAGCGTGTCAATGAGGTCATTGATATGACTGGTCTGGCCGCCGTGGCGAAGAAGAAGGCTGGCGGTTTCTCCCTCGGTATGGGTCAGCGGCTCGGCATTGCCTCCGCATTGTTGGGCGATCCGCAGACGCTGATTCTCGATGAGCCGGTCAACGGCTTGGACCCCGAGGGCGTGCTGTGGGTGCGTAACCTCGCCAAATACCTTGCCTCGGAGGGCAAGACCGTGTTCTTGTCATCGCACCTCATGAGTGAAATGGCGCTGACAGCCGATCACCTCATTGTCATTGGCCGTGGCCAGATCATTGCCGATGCTCCCATCGCGCAGATCCTCGCCGGCACCCAGCAGGCCAAGGTCCGGGTGCGCACCGCCGAGGTAACCCGGCTGAGTCAATTGCTGGGTAGCCAAGGTGTCCAGGTGCAGAGTCACGAGAACGAGACTCTTGAAATCACCGGGCTCGATGCACGCCAGATCGCCCAAGTGGCGCTGGAAAACCAAGTTTTGGTCTACGAGCTGATGCCACTGACCACATCCCTGGAAGATGCCTACTTCAACCTGACCAAGGATGCAGTGGAATACCACTCACAGGATCTGACCAACAATGCGCCGGATCCGGCCGCTGTGAAGGGACTCTAACAATGAGCACGACGACGATTTCCTCACCGAAGCGCGCTACTGGCGGGTCACTGACATTTGCCGGCGTCCTGCGTAGCGAATGGATCAAGTTCCGGTCTCTGCGCTCCACCCAGCTGCTGCTCGTCTTCACTTTCCTTGCGGTGGCTGGGATTGGTATTTTCGTAGCATGGGTTCAAGCTTGGACCCTGCAAGGGGTGATGCAGAGCGGTATGGGTATGGGCATGCCAGGCGAACCGTCCGCAACCATGACTATGGATCAAGCTCAGGAGGCATTGGGGTTCAATCTTTACGCAATTCCCAACGCGGGCTTGCAGATAGGCATCCTGATCCTCGGGGCACTGGCCGTCATGTTGATCTCCTCGGAGTTCGGCACCGGCATGATCCGCTCCACCATGACAGCTGTTCCAAAGCGCCTTCCGGCATTCTTCGCCAAGGCAGTGGTCCTGGTAGTTGTTTCCTACATCCTGACCTTGATCGCCGCCGTGGTCACCACCTTGGTAGCCATGCCAATCTTCAGCGCCTACGGCTTTGAACTGTCCTTTGGGTTGAAGGGCGTCATGTACTCCATCCTCATGGGCGGCCTGTATGTGGCCGGTGTTTCCTTGATTGGCCTCTCCTTGGGTACGCTGCTGCGCAGCTCCGCCGGCGGCATCATTGTCCTAGTGGTGGTTTTCTTCCTCCTGGACTTTGGCACTCAGCTGTTGACATTGTTGCCCGGTGAATTCTGGAAGAACCTGAACCAGTACGTGCCTAGTGTGGCCGGTGGACGCATGTTGGAGATTACTGAGAAGGCGGCGTTCATCACTCCCTTCGCAGGCGCAATGATCTTCGTGGGCTGGATTCTGATCTTCATGATCCCGGCCATCATTTCCCTCAAGACTCGTGACGTCTAAGATCAGCTAACGTCCCCCGGCATCTCGCTGGGGGACTCTAAGCACACTTATGCGCACAAAAGACCAGGCGGGGGCCGCGGAACGAACGGCCGCTTCCCCCGCCGACTTACCATCCGCTGCACGGCGGGCCGACGAATTCACGGCCCGCCGTCGTGGTGCACTTCGAACATATTTTTACAACCACCCTCGCGTCATGGACGTGGTGGTGGTTTTTGGCTACCTGATGGCTGGCTCAGGCATCTTCCTCAGCGGTGACCTTAACGTCAATATGAGCGAGCACGTTGTCATCGTCCTGGCCTCGGCCACGGTTCTGATGTTCCGCCGCGACAAGCCACTGGCAGTGCTGGCGATCGTTTCCGTTTTTGAGGTCCTCAATATTGTGGTGGTGCCAACGGCCGGCAACATTGGGGTGGGCATCTGGTTCGCCTTGTACTCCGTGGCGGTGCGGTACAAGTCTGTTGTCAGCTTTGCGCTGGGGATCGTGTCCGGCCTACCGTTGATGGTCTTTATCTTGTTTCTCTATCAGTACCCTGACGGTCTTCTTCCAGAAGGCGGCCCCAGCGCAACAGCCAGCAATGTCATTTCGGCGGTTGTTATCTTGCTTTCAAACACAGTCGCCACCGGCATTGGTGCGGCAGTTCGCAGCAGCCGCAAGCACGAGGCCGAATTACGCCAGTGGGCTGTCCGCACCTCCGAACTGGCTTCCGTTGCTGAAAGGAACAGGATAGCCAGGGAAATGCATGATGTGGTTGCCCACTCCCTGACCGTCATGGTGGCACTCAGCGATGGGGCCGCTGTAGTGGTGAAACGCGATCCTGCCAAGGCAGGGGACGTTCTGGGGCAGCTGTCCCAGACCGGGCGCACGGCATTGACAGATATGCGCCGCGTGCTGGGTGTGCTCCGTGAAGATGCCGACACCGTCCGTTCCCCGCAGCCTGACCATGCCGATATGGGTGCTCTGATCGAGGGTTTCCGCCAAGCAGGATTGCCCATCTTGTTCACTCAATCTGGTCCACCCGTACCCGAGGACCCGGCGCTGGCCTTGACCATTTACCGGATCGTGCAAGAATCGCTGACCAATGTGCTCCGATATGGCTCCGCAGTGTCCCGGGTGGAGGTCATGGTGGCAAATAGCATCCTCACTGGGGCCACCACTGTTCGGGTTAGAGATGATGGTCATGGCACGATGGATGTCTCCATTGGTTCCGGAAGCGGCATTGTGGGAATGCGGGAACGCGCGCGTATTTATGCCGGAACGCTCGACGCCGGACCGGGGCCCCAAGGTGGGTGGATCGTGACTGCCGTGTTGCAAGCTGCGGAAAACTCACAGTGATTTGTCCGCAGCGACTGGTATGCGCGGATGTGATTCGCCGTGGGAGACGTGAATGAAGAGATATTGGGGAATATGGATATGACCGACGAGCATACTAATCTGAGCCATGCCATAAGGGTGCTGCTGGTGGATGACCAGCCCCTGCTGCGGATGGGTTTTCGGCTCATCCTTGAGGGTGAGGACGACATCGAGGTAGTGGGTGAGGCCTCCAACGGTATTGAAGCGCTGCGCGCCGTTGACCGCTTGCAGCCAGATGTGGTGTTGATGGACGTACGCATGCCGCTCATGGACGGTATCGAAGCCACCGGCAAAATCAGCGCATCCCCGTCGGAAGCCAGAGTCATTATTCTGACGACCTTTGACCTCGACGAATACGCCTTTGCTGGCTTGCAGGCCGGGGCCAGCGCATTCCTGCTCAAGGATGTGGCGCCGTCGGACTTGGTTCATGCCGTGCATCTGGTAGCCAGTGGCGACGCTGTGGTGGCCCCACGCGTCACCCAGCGGCTCCTTGAGAATTTTGTTCGCAACAGCCCGCCGCGCCAGAATCTGCAGCCCGACCCGTTGTTGGAAGAGCTCACACCTCGGGAGCTTGAGGTTGCTCAGTGCATTGCACAAGGGCTGTCCAATGCTGAGATTGCCCATTCGCTCTTCCTGTCCGAAGCCACCGTCAAAACACATGTTCGGCGTATTCTCACCAAGCTGCACCTCCGAGACCGGGTTCAAGTGGTGGTGTACGCCTACGAGACCGGGATGGTTGTTCCCAGCAACCCGGACTACTAGGCAGCCCGGAGTACTAGGTAACCGGAGTGCAAACCAGCCCGGAGTACTAGCGGGGAGGGAGAGTCCGGGGCGCCCCGCCGCCCGCCTTCGTGATTGAATCGAAGTATGACTTCTGTGGAACACATTCTGGACCTGCGCGACTTCATTGACGCCTCACCATCGAGCTTCCATGCGGCTGGTGAAGCTGGAAAGCGACTGGCCGAGGCTGGTTTCACGCAACTGAACGAAACCGAACAGTGGCCGGTCCATGGCAAATTCTTTATGATTCGCGACGGCGCCATCATGGCGTGGATTGTGCCCGAGGACGCCACGGTCACCACACCGTTCAACATTTTGGGTGCCCACACGGATTCGCCGTCATTCAAGCTCAAGCCGAAACCCACCACGGGCCGGTTTGGCTGGCTGCAGGCCGGCGTAGAGGTTTATGGCGGGCCGCTGATCAATTCTTGGTTGGACCGCGAACTGCAATTCGCTGGCCGCTTAGTGAGCTGCAAGGGGGTTGAAACCCTGGTAGCCACTGGGCCGCTGCTGCGTTTCCCGCAGCTGGCAATCCATTTGGACCGGGCAGCCAATGATGGCCTCAAGCTGGATAAGCAGGCTCACATGAACCCGGTGTGGGGCCAAGGCACTGCGAGTGACGAAGATCTTTTGGGGCTGCTTGCCGAGCGCGCGGGCGTGGATGCGGCCACGATTGGCGGCTACGACATTGTTGTAGCCGATACCCAACCGGGCCAAGTATTTGGTGCCAACAATGAGTTCTTCGCAGCCGGTCGAATGGATAACCTCACATCCGTCCATGCGGGCCTGGTGGCACTGATATCCGCATCCCAGGCGCCCCTTTCAGGAGTGATCCCGGTACTGGCCGCCTTTGACCACGAGGAAATCGGCTCGGGCTCACGCTCGGGAGCCTGCGGTCCCATCTTGGAAGATGTCTTGACCCGAGTGTCGGATTCTTTGGGCGCATCGGTGAGTGAACGACGTCGTGCTTTCGCCAGCTCATTCTGCGTCTCAGCTGATGCCGGGCACGCTGTCCACCCTAACTATTCCGAGCGGCACGATCCGGCCAACCTGCCAGTACTCAACGGCGGCCCGTTGCTTAAAATCAACGCGAACCAGCGCTACGCCACCGACGGGGTGGGCGCGGCCGTGTGGGCCAAGCTTTGCGCCGCAGCCGATGCGCCGTACCAAGAATTCGTATCTAACAACAACGTCCCGTGCGGTTCCACAATTGGGCCCTTGACGGCTACAAGGCTGGGCATCAGGACCCTCGATGTGGGCACGCCGTTGCTCTCGATGCACTCGGCGCGGGAACTGTGCGGTGTGGATGACCCGTTCTACCTGGCACGCATTGCCGAGACGTTCTTCAGGGCAGCGGTCTAAGCAGGAGAGGGGGCTGTGCGGTTGTGGTCATGCCATGGCGGGAGCCTGCGTTCCGGTATCCCCGCGGCACAAGCCGATGAAGGCGCCTAGTTCTGCCATTCCTTCGGGGCGTCCTGGCATGAAGTTGCTCAGCTCAGGGGAGCGGATGATGACGGCCCGCCACTGACCGCGCGAGACGGCGACGTTGATGCGGTTGCGGTTCAGCAAAAATTCCATGCCGCGCGGTGCGCCAGACGGATCCGCGCAGGCCATGGTCACCAAGACCACCGGGGCCTCCTGGCCCTGGAACTTGTCCACGGTGCCGACTCTGACATCGGACAGACCTGCTTGATCCAACGTCTCCCGAACCAGGTTGACCTGAGCGTTGTACGCGGCCACCACCAAGATGTCCTCCTGAGCCAATGGACGTGGCTCCTCATCCGGTCCCGGCGTCCAGAGGAGGCCAAGATGCTCTTTTGTTTGGGCAACCACTGCCGCCGCCTCCTCTGGAGAGGACTGTTTGTTGTCCTTTTCGCTCCCCGGGTTTTGACCCACATAGATGGTTTCCACCCCGGGTTCTTTTCCTTCGAGGTGGCGCAGGGACGCAGCTGGCGCTGAAAATAGCTTTCCTTCATAGCTGAGCCTGGAGACTGCAGCGCACAGATCGGGGTGCATACGCCAGGAATCGGCGAGGAAATAGCCTTTATCTTCGGGCAGCGTGGCATGGCCCTTGGAGAGCCAGCCCAGCGCCGATTCATCCACAGGCGCCGGATGCGAGCCCTGCGTGACTTGCGGCAGCTGCTGCGGATCACCCAGCAGGAGCAGGTTCTTCGCGGCCCGGGCCACGGCCAAGGTGTTGGCTAGCGAATACTGCCCTGCCTCGTCAATGACCAGCAAGTCCAGCGAGCCTTCCGGAACGCTGGCCCCTGTCATGGTCCAGGCCGTGCCACCAATCAACGCACCCTCAGGGCTGTTCAGTAGTTTCTCGAACTGCTTGTCATCCGTGATTTTCCAGGGAACATCGTGCGGGACTGGGAGTTTTTTGCCTACGCGTTCAGGGTCAACGCCGGCTACTTCAATGGCTTTGCGGAGCAAGTTTTCCACCACCGCGTGCGACTGCCCCACCACCCCAATTTTCTTGCCCGTCTTCAGGAGATTGGCGATCACATGGGCGCCAACGTGCGACTTCCCAGTGCCGGGCGGACCCTGGACGGCAAGATAAGAATGGTCCAGCTTGAGGACCGTCTCGGTAATGGCATCAATGTAGTTGTATTCGCGGACGCTGTGCCCATCTCCATGCACGACGGCGGACGGCAGGCTTGCGCCGTCGCTGAGGCGGGGGGTGGCCTTGCGCAGGATCTCAATCCCGGCGTGTTTGGGTAGGTGCGGGAGGTTACTCCCAACCTTCTCGGCCAATTCAGCTAGTGCAGCCCGAATACTGACAGTTGCTATGGGTTTGTTGGGTGTTAGCGCGATGGGTAGTTGGTTGTACGGCTGTACTTTAGTGGTGGATTTCTCGCTCACCACCAAAGTGGTCAGCTCAGGTGTTGCCGGATCAGAGACATCCTCAACAATGGTGATGTGAAAGAGGCCGCCGCGGCGCAGTGCGTCCATGGGGTCCTCGGAATCTTCGGCCATGCCATCCGGCAGCGGTGCATCATAGGTTCCAAACCACGTGGTGCCAGGACGGAAATCAGAGCCCTCGGTAGCGGTGCCGGTGACCTTGAGGGTACGGATTTCAGTCTTGGCCCGGGGCTTGTCCGCGGGCTTGGCCCAGTCCGCCACGAGTTCAACGTCTTCGATGTGGAGCATGTTGCGCTCCTCGGTCCAACCGTCCGGCCCTTTCTCGAGCCTGTCAAAGTGTCCCCACCAAAACTGCTTATCCTCGCGGCGGTGGTAGCTGGCAGCTGCGGACACCATAGCGATGGCATTCTCATCGTCACTGAGCTCATAGCCCTTCTTCTCCCGTAGCGCGGTGATGAACGCGTCGAGTTTGAGCTCACTTTCGGTGGGTTCGTAGCTGCTTACTTTCGGGCTTTCGCCTTCCGCTTTTGGTAGCTTTCCGCTTCCTTCGCTCCATGTTTCGATTTCAACGGCGGCCCCAATCTCAAACAGCCAGTCGCGTAAGCGCAGAGTGGAGAGGCAGTCGTACTCGTTGTAGTCGGAGATGGACGCGAGGATCTCTGCCGCCTTGGCAACCTGATCAGCATCCCCGGCCAGTCCGGCGTCGCGCGCCTTGCAGTAATCCGCGTAGGCAACTACGGAAGCGCCGGCATCCTTAACATCGCCGGATCTGGTTTTCTCGCCCATATAAAACGGTTCTAGTTTCTTGATGGAGTAAGAGCTCGCGGAAATGCGCACCGACTGCCTCACGGTATCCAGCAGGTCAACCAGGAGGCCGCTGCGCAACCAATCGTCAACGGTGTCCTCGGCAGTTTTATCGCCATGCAGGATGGCCAGGTTCCGCAGCGCTGACTTCTCATACGGTGCGTAATGGTAAACGTGCATGTCGGGGTGGGCCTTGCGCCGGGCTTCAACATAGGCGATGAAATCCTTGAACGCCTTGCCCTCTTCGGCGCGATTGTGCGCCCAAAACGGCACAAATGTCTCCGGAGTGCCGGCTGGAGCAACGGGATCGGGAGCTTCGATGGAGCCGAAGAGGTACTCTAGTCCCCACTTTTCACTCGCGGCATCCTGCCAGAGCGGATCGCCCTCAAAATCGAAGAAAATGTCTCCACGGCTGGGTTTTGGCAAGCGACTGATGGTTGGAAGCACCTTGAAAGAAATCTCGTGGGCCGTATGTGTTCCCGCGCCGGCTATGGCGCTGCCCTTCACAGCTTCCAGACCCAGCTGCATCCGAGCCTGATCGCGGAGACGCACCAGCGGACCCTGAGTTTGCTCGGCCGGCATTTCAGCCAGCGCCTGAACCGTGGTGATGCCCTGCGCCATGAGTTTGCGGCGTTGGGAGCCGGTCATGCCGTTGACCAGCAGTAAGTCCTGATGCTCGGCCACCTGCTGGGAGCAGTAGTCGCAGCGTCCGCAATAACTGATGCCGTCCGCCAGCCACTCAACAGTAAGGGGCTGCGCCCGGTGGGCGGCTGTGAGCGCCAAAAAACGTTCCCGGTGTTCGCGGAAGACGGGCAGCAGGTCCGCCATGTCGTGGTTGCTCTCAGCCCGGTTGCCCAACACCAAGGTGGTCACTGGGTGCAGCGGAATATCGTATTTCTGCAGTTGATCCCCGTATGCGGCCAGTTGTAAGAGGGCACTGACTTTTGCATGGCGGGCCAATTTGGTGTCATGAACGGCGTAGGAATCATCGGGCTGACGCATCAAGAAGTCGGCAAAGCCCACCATGGAGCCGTCAAAGAATGTGGCTTGGAAGACGACGTCCGCGCCAATCCGTAGTGCATGCAGTGTCTCGTCACGTTTGGATTCCAAGGCCGCCCAGCTCAATGCACCGTCCACGCGGGAAATCGACTTCACGCCCGTCCCCGTTGTGGCATCCCACTCGCCGAACTCCTCTCGGTATTCGTTCAAGATCTTTGCTTCGAAGGCGTCGCCCAGTTCAGCGGCACGTTCAAGCATTTCGTCCTTGGCGAAACCCGGCTTGGTAGCCCGGCCGAGCTTTTCATCCAGAATCCGCAACGTCCGGTACTGACATTCACTGGCTGTCACTAAGTCCGACGCCGAAAAGATCAGCTTTTTGTCGCCCTCAGGGGAGTCGAGCAGAAACATAAAGTGCCTTCCGTGCCGTACCTAGTAGTGCCGCGTTGCTGCTTTGAATCTAGCAATAGCCACCCACATTGGTGCATGTGGGGCAAGATAGGGGTGACATCGACTTGGAGGAATCATGCCCACGTTCCGTTATGAAACAATCCTTCCTTACCCGCGCGCTGAGGTATTCCGGTGGTTTACCCGGCCCGGCGCTCTGGTGCGCCTCACGCCGTCGTTCTTTGGGACCATCCATGCCGAGCCCAGCGACGGCATCAATCCAGGCTCGACGGCGGTCATGGGAGTGGGCGCCCCGGGCGGGCTAGGGCTGTTGCTGGGATCCGCAGCCGGAACAGTGCGGGGCATACTGCCGGTTCCGTGGGCGCGCCCGGAAATTCGTTGGCACGCCCTGCACACCGAACTGGTACCGGAGGCTAGCTTCACCGATGTGATGGAGAAGGGGCCGCTGGAATCGAGCAGCCACACTCACACCTTCTCCGACGGCGCGCCCGGCACCACCGTGATGCGCGACGAGATGAGCTATGAGCTGCCTAAACTGGCGCGTGGACGTTGGACGCATGCTCAGATGCAGGCTGAATTGGGGCGGATGTTTGCCTTCCGGGAGCGGCAATTGTTGGGTGATCTTGCGTTTCATGCCGGGCATACCGGGGAGCCGCAGGTGATTGCGGTCAGCGGTGCGTCGGGCCTAGTGGGGCGTCAGATCTGCGCACTGCTGGGCGGCGGTGGGCACACGGTGCTGAAATTGGTCAGGCATGCGCCGCGGGCCAACGACGAGATTTTCTGGGATCCCGACGCTGGCGTGATTGACTCCGCGGCTCTGGCTCGCGGCCACGCCGTGATCCACCTGGCCGGGCACCCCATTGGTGGGCGGTTTACGAAGGCTAACAAGGAGGCGATCTACCAGAGCAGGGTTCGTGGCACTGAGTTACTGGCCAAGACTCTTGCGTCTCTAGCGTCCGACGGCGTTGAACGCACCTTGGTTTCCGGCTCCGCCGTGGGCTATTACGGAGCGGATCCGCACGCCTTTTCTGCAGGTGGCCTGCCCGCGGCCCTCGTTGAATCCGATCCGCCAGGGAGTGATTTCCTTGCTGATGTGTGCCGTGATTGGGAAGCTGCGTGTGCTCCCGCGGCTGCTGCCGGGGTTCGGGTGGTCAATGTCCGTACCGGAATTGCGCTCTCTGCCGGTGGCGGCGTTTTGCAGCGGCTGCTCCCGCTGTATCTGGCGGGTGTGGGTGGCCCGCTCGGAGAGAAGCAGTGGCAAAGCTGGGTGGGGATTGATGACATTGCCGGCATCTTTGCGCATGCAGCGCTGTCGCCGTCGGTGGCCGGTCCGGTGAATGGTGTGGCTCCGCATCCTGTGAAGGCTGGCGAGTTTGCGCGCATTTTGGGGAGGGTCTTGCACCGTCCCGCTGCTGTGAAGGTCCCGGCGTTAGGCCCAAAACTGCTGTTGGGGGCGCAGGGCGCGGCGGAACTAGCCCTGGCCAGCCAGCGCGCATCCGCGAAAAAGATCCAAGATTCCGGATACGAGTTCCGTCATAGCGACCTCGAATCGGCGCTGCGCCATATTCTAGGCAAGGCCTAGGCTCATCGAGTTCTGACCCTAGAGCCGAGATGCATGGTTACAGAGGTACATCTCAACGCTAGGGTCAGAACTCGGCGCCAGCTCGCCATGCCGGCCCTGCAGCTGGCGGCCGCAGCGGTCTGCAGCCTGCGGCCGTGGCGGCCTTGGCTACTCTGAAGTGTCCGTGGCGTGCTGGGCAATAGCGGGAACCTGTTCGGTCCGCAAAGCGCGCACGCCGAGGGTGACCATCACGATGAGCACCGCCAGAGCCATCATATTGACCCAGAAGAATCCGCCGGCAGCCAGCACTGGCCCGGCCAGAGCAGCCATTCCAGCGGCTCCGAAATTCATGGTCATGTCATTGGCGCCCTGCAGAGGAACACGCAAATCCTCTGGTGCAGACTGGTTCAACAGAGACGATCCGCCGATCAGGCATGCCGACCAACCCAACCCCAGCAGGGTCAGTGCGATTGACATCAGGATTGGATTGCTGCCCTCCGAGACGATAGCCCCCAGCATGATGGCGGCTAGGAAAATGCCGCAACCGAGCAGGACCACGGTCATCGCTCCGCGCTTGTCCACGAGCCAACCAAACAGCGGACTGGCGGCGTACATACCCAGAATATGGAGGCTGATGACAATGCCAATAATCTCCAGTGAATGCCCATGGGCGTTCATCGCCACGGGGGTCATCACCATGACGCCCACCATGATGGCGTGCCCGCCCGTGACGGCCGCAAGTGCAAACAACGCCCGCGGATTATGGCTAGCCAGCCGAAGCGCACGCCACGCACCATGACGCTTCTGACTCTTCTCCGGTCCAATCGGGCTTATGGGGCGGACCGGGCTGGCCGAGGTGGTGGAGCTGGCTGTTGGTGCAAGGAAGAAGATGACAATGACCAGGGCCGCGGTGATGAAAGCGATCAAGGAAAAAACAAAGGGGCCGGACAGTGGCACGATCCCTAGCTCAACACCCATTAGGCGGCCCGGCTCTGACAAGTTAGGCCCGGCCACCGAGCCAACGGTCGTGGCCCAAATGACGATCGCCATGGCGCGGCCAGCTTTTTCCGGCGCTGCCCCGTCCACCGCGGCATAGCGTGCCTGCAATCCGGAGGCTGTGGCAGAACCGAAGAACAACATGCCGACAGCCATGAGCCAGAACTGGCCCACGGACGCAGCCAAGAGAACCAGTGCAGCACCCACAGCGCCAAGGGCGAAGCCCGTACTCAAAGCCCAGCGGCGCCCGGCCCTAACGGCAAGGTTAGCCAACGGTACGGCAACCAGCCCCGCGCCCAGAGCCGACGCTGTCTGCACAAAGCCTGACGCCGCCGTCGTGCCTGCCAATTGGGCAGCCAAGATGCCGCCTACGGCAACGCCGGAAGCCACGCCCACGCCGGATAGCAATTGGCCAACAACAAGTACGGTCTGATTGCGGCGTTGGAGGGTGGAGAAAGTCATGAATGGATCTTAGTCGAGGGCTCGAGCGGCTGCTTGGGACACGGCGGCCGTGAGTTCATCGAGTGCCCGCGATTGGATTTTCCAGCGCTGCCAAAAGAGCGGGATGCGGGTCAGATGTCCGGGGATCAATTCCACCAGCTGGCCGGAGCGCAGCCCGTCCCGGCAGTGGGGTTCGGGCATCAGTCCCCAGCCCAGTCCCAGTTTGACGGCCTCGGCGAATTGGATGGTGTCCGGGATGAAGTGTTGGGGGCCTGTTCGGTGCCCGGCGGTGACTTGCGAGAAGAAGTTGTCTTGGAGAGTGTCGGTGCGATCGAACTGGATGACGGGGGCGGCTGCGAAATCGTCGGTGCTGAAGCCGTTGGGAAACCACCGTTCCATGAAGTCGGCGGAGGCTATGGCGTGGTAGTTCATGGTGCCCAGCGCGGTTGAGGAGCAGCCTTGCACGGGCGTTGCTGTGGCGGTGACGGCGGCCATGACCGTGCCGGAGCGTAGCGAGTTTACGGAGTGCTGTTCGTCCTCGCGCACCAATTCTAGGCTCATGTGGCTGGCCGGGGGCAGAAGAGCAAGTGCGTCCATGAACCAGGTAGCGAGGGAATCGGCGTTGACTACGACGGCGATGGATCCGTGGTTTCCCGTGGTGAGACCCAGTTCTGCGGCCGCATCGTCTTCTAGCTGACGCAGTTGCCGGGCGAGCTTGTGCACCACGGCGCCGGCCGGGGTGGTGGCGATGGGAGTGCTGCGTAACAAGAGAACTTGCCCGGCTACTTGCTCCATGGACTTGATGCGCTGCGACACCGCCGAGGCTGTGACATGCAGGTTATGGGCGGCAGCGTCAAAAGTGCCATGCTCCAACACCGCCAGAAACGTTCGGAGTTGTTCTGACTGAAACCTCACCATTAGATTTCCTTAGGTAGCTTGAAAAACATTAGCTGTACTGCTGGATATCAGTCTAGTAGTTTCAATGCTTGTGACTACACTGAATTTTCTTGCCACCATGGCCACCGGACTCGGAGCTGGCTTGGCCCTCATCATTGCCATCGGCGCCCAAAATGCTTTTGTGCTGCGTCAAGGCATCCGCGGCGAACACGTTGGTCTAGTGGTCTTGGTTTGCATGCTCAGCGATGTGGTCCTGATAGGTGCGGGAATTTTTGGAATTGGAACCGTAATCGCTGCTGTGCCGGCAGTTGTGACCGTGATCCGTTTGGCTGGTGCTGGTTTCTTGATTGCCTACGCAGGGCTGGCCGCAAACCGTGCTTTTCGCTCGGGGGTGCTCACCGCGGGGGACCAGCAGGGAGGTGAGCATTCGGCCGCTGGCCGGCGGGGGAGCTTGAGCCGCAAAGCAGTGCTCGTCACTGCTCTAACGTTGACGTGGCTGAATCCCCACGTCTATTTGGATACCGTGCTCTTGCTGGGCACCTTGGCCAATCAGCATGGCGAATTGCGTTGGTGGTTTGGTGCCGGGGCTGCTGCGGGCAGCATCATCTGGTTCAGTGCTTTGGGTTATGGGGCGAAATTCTTGCGACCCATTTTTGCCAAGCCTGGTGCGTGGCGCGTACTCGACGGACTGATTGCCGCCGTCATGCTTTTCCTTGGCGTGAAGATGGCCATAGGTATTTAGCGGCTCAGATGTAGTCCATCTCCACTTGCAGAAAAGCCTCCGCAGAACGGATCGCTCCGGCGAACGCTTCATCCTCTGTGGGTGAGGTGTTCGGGGTTCGCAAATACCATTCGTGCAGGTTGGTATGGACCTGGATGACATCTCCGCCTGCAGGGGCATAGAACAGCGCAAAACGCTGTACTGGCCACTCGGGCGAAGTCACAATTCCCACCAGCAGCGCCGCACCCAAAGCTGGGTTGAACCACTGGGCGATAGGTCTGCGGCGGTCCTCAAAAAACAGTCCGGCAGCGTAGCGGGCGGCCACCACCGGGCCCATCTTGGCGCTCAACCGTTCGCGCCACAACGGCAGGATCACCGTGTCATGGCGCTGCCATACTGCTGGGATCAGCGGTTGGTCGCTAGGAGAGCTCACTCTTTAAGTCTAGTCAGAACTGCGCGGGTTGCCAGAGCTGGTTTGGCCAGCTGTGGCAGCCCGCGCTACCTTGACGCCTATTCGCAGCCGACCCCGTCACCGTCGCCGTCAAACTTGGACTGGAATCCCGGCTGCCCCACAAGGATGGGGGCCGCTCCGGCTGCCCGGACTGCGGAGCAGTTTTGGTAGAAAGCGGCGGGTGCAGGGGCGGGTACAGGAGCCGGAGCTGGCGGCTGGACCAGAGGAACCGGGGCCGGGGCGGGTGCCGCAGGTGCAACGGGTGCGGCTTCCACCGCGGGAACGGGCGCAACCGGTGCCACCGGCGGCGCCGTCTGGTTGGTGGGCACTTCAATATCAGCGCAACCATCCAGAACCCTGGCCATGGCGTCATGTTCGGCCTGGGTCACCCACAACTTGTAAGTAGCCTTGACGGAAATTTGCCGAGCCACATAATCACAGCGGTAGCCCTTGTTCGGTGGCAGCCACGTAGCGGCGTCGCCAGCTCCCTTTTGTTGGTTACTGGGACCATCAACGGCCAAGAGATTCAGAGGATCATTGGCGAACGCGGTGCGCACCTCCACACTTAGCTGCTGTGCGCCCTTCTGCCACGCATCGCTGAGCGCCACCACGTGGTCAATCTGGACCGCACTGCTCGTGGCGGAACCACGCACAAAATCAATCGTGGTGGCCGTGTAAGCATCGGCCAAAACACCTGTCAGGACAAGGCAGTCGCGCGTGCCCGGTTTGAAGGTTTTAGCGGTGAGGTCACGATCCAAAATGTCATTGCGCGTGTCACAGCCATTGCGATCCACGTCCGCCCACGCCTGCCCAAACATGGCCCGATCGTATCCGGTCTTGGGCGCCCGGCCCTTGATGGGCAGCGTCGCCAACACTTCCAGCGCCTTAGCGGCAAAGGCGGGCTGCTGGTTCGACGCCAAATCGGCGCCACCGGCATCCGGAACGTCCTCGCGGTCAAGAGGAGTCTCATCCTCCACTGTGGGCGTGGGGTTCGGAGTCTGGGTTGGCGTTGCGCTTTGTGTTTGGCTTTGTGCTGACGCGGCCGACGCCGGTGCCACCTCAGGCGTTGCTGCGCCACCGCACGCTGTGGTCACCAGCAGGACAGAGGCAAGCAGCGGGATCATGATGAAATCGGCGGCGCCAAACGAGCGGGCCGGACGTGGTGCAGACAAGGCGGAGTTCTCCCCAGGCTAGGAACAGCGGTTACTTCCAGCCTATCGGTGGGCACTGACATTGCTTTGCCACAACGGGCCACCGCCTCCCGCGACTGTAGGTTCTGGGGCTACTTGTCACCTGTTCGGATTTCATGTCACCAGAGCTTGGCCCTGTAGCAGTTGACCGTATGACGCGGACACACCGGTTTGTGGCTATATGTGCGTCCCGTAATGGGGAATCTCTGCGAGACGTGGTCTGAAAAATTCTTGGCGTCCTGCGCGCGACAGCTCGGTTGCTTGCCATCAAAAGATGGCTGGGGTCAACCATCCTGTTGCGGTTCGCGGAGCATCTGCTCGTGGTCGCGGCCGCCGTAGAAAATACCGACTATTGCCACTGTCTCATTCAGGATGGCGTAGGCGATCACGACGCGTTTCCTGTAACCGATCGTCCTCAGCCCAGGGCGGAGGTCTTCCCTCGCCAAACCACGGTAGGGGAAATCGGTTAAACCTTCACAGAACGAGACGATTGATTCGGTGAAGGCTACCGCGTTGGCGGGAGATCCGGCATCGGCGATGAAATCGTAAAGCTCCTCAAGCTGTTGCAGAGCTTCCCCCGGAATACAAGCCGGTAGTGAGTTACTGCTGCTTGTGATGTTTCGCCGAAAGCCGCGCACGCACTTCTTCGACACGAACTACAGCGGAGGGATCGGTCACGAGTGCGTCATAAGCACTGGCAACCTCCTCGCGAAGCCAAGATTCCAGCACCTGATCGCGCGCAAACAAGGTTCGCAAACCATCTCGAATAACTTCGCTCTCACTCGCATATGCACCCGAACTCACGCGCTGGCGTAGGGCGTCGGCCATCTCGTTCGGAAGCGTGATGCTCAGCTGTCGCGTGGTGCGCATGGTCGCTCCAAATTTAGTCTCAGTAGGACTAAATCCTACGCACTTTAGCTGCGGGTGAGTAGTGAATCCCGGGACTGAGGTGCGAGTCGCGCGTTGAGAACGGAGATCGGTGGCTATAGTTCCGGCCATGCCCGACCCTGGAAGAGGCTGGTCATTCGCAAGCCGGTAAATCGAAACTTCTGCGGGACAACTTGTCAGTATCACGGCGAGCCGTCTGACTTTCCAGTATGGCTCCGTGATTCGGAGCGCTATACCTATTCCCGTAGACCCTGCCCGACTTGATGCTCGTTGAACGCGTGACCTAGACGGAACAGTGTTTCGCGCGCTGAAAGCAGGCGGTAGGAAAGCGGCACGACATTGAGAATCACTCTGACGTCGGCCCGAGCATCGGCGCAGCACAGGGCTATCCGCCAGCGACATTTACCACCCAACGGCCGCAGCTCGGAGCAGGTTGGGACGAAAGAAGAACGCTAAGCGGCCGTGACCTCGGCCAGGATCTCACGCAGGATTTCCTCTCCCGCAAGCACCCCGCGCACCGAGGTGAGACGGAGATAGGGAGCCAAGTGTCCGGCGTCGTGCAATTCGCCGTGAATAGGACGGAAGGAAAGATGCGCAACGTCCAACATGCCCTGATCCAGCAGCGAATCACCAGCGGCAATCACGCGCTCGGTGCCGGACCGGCGAACCACTTCTGCCAAAGCTGCGTGCTTATTGATGGGATTCGGAACGCAATAAAGCTTGCGGCCCTGCACCGAAACACTCCAGCCAGCCGCGGCACACAACTCAACAAGCTCCGCCAAGAAAGCAGCAGGCATGGCGTCCCGGTCAATGATGGCATAGGCGAAAAGGTCCTCCGCACGGCGCAGTCGTAGGATCCACGGCGCGAATTCCGGCTTGGATAAGTGCGCCTCAATCTCTTCCAAGGGCGCGCAACTGGCCGCCATCTGGGAGGTGAGCTGGGCATTCCACGCGGCATCCGGTACCCCATGATGCAATAGCACCCCACCGTTGGAGGTGATGGCGTACTTGGGAACTGGCCCGGGCAGCTGAACGCGTTCGTACTGCGCCTGAGTGCGCGTGGTGGCGGGGACAAAAGTGGCGGCCGTCTTCACCGCAAGCAGCAACTCCTCGGCCGTGCGTGTCATGAAGGACAAGGGAGCGCCCTCATAAACCTCCACCACCACCATGGCCGGAGCATCTTTGTCCTCACCGCGCAGCCACAGCGAATTCTTGGAATAAATCAGCGTCCGGTCAAGGTCGCAGGCAACAACAGAGGGGGTGCTCATGCGTTGGGCACGGCCTTTCCATCGGCGCCCACGGCGCTCTTATCGAACTGCGGGTGAATCAGTCCCACACAGCTATACGGCAGGCCCGGGACTTGTTCCACAGGGGTCCCGCGCTGTTGGGCTAGCAACAAGACATGTGCGACGTCGTCCATCGCCTCCGGATTGACCAGCACCTTCCACGGCACTCGCCGCAGCAGCACGCGGGTGGTTTCTCCCACCCCGGGCTTGACCAAGTTGACGTTGTTGATGCCGTACTCCGTGCTGATCCGTTCCACGGCCTGCCAGCCAATCCAGCTCGGCTCTGGTGCCGCTGCCTGGTGTTCGGCGGTGAGCCGCAGCGCCTCCGGGTGGACGCGTTGGAAATGTGCGCCAATGGCGTCCAGGAAGTCATTGGAAACATCACTGGAAGCCAATTCTGCATAGAACTTGGCGCCATGGAAATCATGCGGGCCAATATGATCCACGTTGTAGACGGTGCGTGAAACCAGCCCTGAAACCGTGGAATTCAAGCAAGCCGAGGGGATCAGATAGTCCTCGCGGGTGCCAAACATGGAGACGCAATGTCCGGGATCTGCCAAGACGGCAAGATCGTCGGGGAAACGGGTGCCGGAACTGGTGGCAAAATCATCGAGGGCAGCTGTGAGTTCGCGAGAAATGGCGCCCTTGCCCGTCCAACCATCCACAAAGAGGATCCGCTCGGGAGCGAAGTTCGCAGCCAAGTACCGCAGTGCTGTGGGGTCCAGGCCTACTCCGCGCACAATGCTCATGGTGAAATGCGGCAAATCCAGGCCGTGGATCTTCTTGGCCCAACGGCGCATCAAGATCCCAATGGGAGTGCCCGCGCGGGCCAATGAAACAAGCACCGGCTGGTTGTTGCGGGCGGCCAACGCCAGCTCGGTCACCACGCCAACGGCTGTGGCAATTCGCTCACCCGCGCGCTCTACGGCCACTTGGTACAGCTCTTGATATTCGGGGCTAGGCGAGTACTCCATCGGCAGAGATTCGGCGTAGTTGGCGGCACCTGACTGGATGGCTCGCTCCCGTTCTGCCGTGGGAGCTTCTAGTTGCAGGTGGCTCAAATCCTTTAACAGCCAGGTGACCTCATCGGCTGCGTAGGATCCAAAATCCGGCCCGGTCAGGGGTGTTGGCAGGGCGGGCAGGCTCATGGAGCATCCTCTGTTTGGGGGCGGGGTGTGGCGGTCGCGGCTGCCGGGGAATCAACGGGAAGCAGAACTACTACCGTGTCATCGCTAGCCGCGGCCAGGGCCACCGTCAGTGCGGGAAGACCCGGGACGGAACTGTGCAGCAGCGCCTCACGGTCTGTCCCAGGTTCTGGGAAAGCCACAATGGTTCCGGGCCGTTGGCCAGCACCAGTGAGGTTATAGGCGAAGCGGGGGCCGGGGCCGTCATTGGTGAGATCGTGGCTGGCAAATTTCAAGGCGCCAGCAATGGCGTAGTCGTCCCGGTCCAAGGGCGCGATGGGTGAGCGGGTCGTGGTGGAAAAACGCACATCATCATCCGTGAGCAGACGGTCCAAGACGTCCGCCACGGCCAACGGCAAGGACATGTTTTCTTCACAGCCCAGCACGGCGAAGGGTCCGTGGCAGCCGTTCTCAGCCAGTAGTTGCGCCACGTGCCCGGCAATCGCCTCAATGGTTGCTGGCTGCGGCGGGGCAATGTTGCCAAAGCGGTCGCTGCGCACAGGGGCAATGAAGTTGGCCTCGAGCTCGAGGATGGACACCCGCCCAGCAGCTTCTTCGGCGCCTTCTTCGGTAGCTTCGGCAGCGGACGCAATCGCCTCCACGGCAGGCATCTTTTCCACTAATTCTTGGCCGCGGCGCAGCACATCCTCGGGAAGCTCGATCCAACCAGTACCCAACGCGGTCACCTGGATCTGGCAGTCTAACTCCGCGGCCAAGGCATCAAAACGAGCCCTGTCGTCGGCGCTTCGAAGGTCAATGAGCGCTGCTACCACGTACGTCTCATGCGGTCTCAGCGCGTGCAGTTCCCGGATGGTGTTGATGACAGTAGAGCCAGTGCTGAACTCGTCATCGACCAGAATCACAGGCCCGTCCGTGCTCAACCACTGCGGATCCGTGGGGACCATGGCGTGCGATGTGGCGTGGGAATGCCCCTCCTCAAACCCGGCCACCGATTCCACCGTGGGCGTGGCGTGACGGGTCGAATGGATGTAATAAGCGCCCAGAGCATTGGCTATTAACCGTCCCAAACCAGTGGCTGTTTCGGCATAGCCAAGCACGACGGCGTCCGGCACCTCTGTGCGCAACGGCGCCACCGCTGCGCTGAGGGAGGCGATGGCCGCCCGCCGCAGTCCAGGCTGTCCGCGCAGGGCCGCGGTGAGCAAACCTGCGGCAGACGCAACAGCGGTGGCACGCATTGGTGGGGTCCCGGCGTCGTGCTTCAAAGTGGAGAGGCAATCCGCGACAAACGCGCCCAACAGCTCACCGGCCGCGATGACCAAACCCGGCTCGGTGGGCACATGCTTGGCCAAGACTTGAGAGACCAACAGGTGGGCGCGCTTAGGGTTGCGGCGCAGCGCCAAGCCCACCAAATCCTCGATGGCAACGGCACTGGCAGGATCACTGTGGATGGTGACGTCGAGCTGATCGGAAACAAAACCGCCGCTCCAGAGCTGCGCGAGCGGCTCACTCACGCTGTGCTCACTTATTACATGCTCGCTCACGCCATGCTCGCTTCCAGTAGGTCCACGAAACTGATGTTGGCGGCGGCCACACCAAAGGCGTCGGCGCGCAAAAGAGTGCGCTGCGCCCAGGCCTGGTGCGGTTTCATCTCGTTCATTTTGTTGCCGTAAGGGGAGGCAGCGGCGCCGCCATTGGTGTTGCCGGCAATGGCCAGAGCATCCAGATACTCTTCGTGGCTGACCACGCTCATGGCATGGACCAAGGCCACATGGGTGGGGTGGATGACAGTTTTGCCGAGCAGCCCATTCGCCAGATCGAGTTCGATTTCCCGGATCAGGGTGTCCAAGTTGGCCGTCATAATGCGCTGGCGCAGCTCAATTTCTTCCGGGCCCACGAAGGGGGTGACGCGCAGTTGCGGGCGCAGAACTCGCTCGGTGTTGGCGTAGTGCTCCCAGACAGGGCCGGAGATGACGAAGCCGCCGTCGGGCCGGCCCAACACGTTCACGATGTCGCCAATGACGTTGGCCACGACGTTGACGTCGTAGATGGTCAGATCGCGTGAGCGGCGCAGGCCAAAGGCGCTGGACATATCCGTGGCGCCAATCCGGACCGAGAGAATATCCTCCCGGTTGGCGGCGAGCAGCGTGTAAATGTTAGTCAGTGCCGCGGCCCGCGTCTCGACGTGGATCACGGCGGGGGACTCCAAAATTGGCATGACCCGCAGCCTGCGGGTGTTGCTCGCTTGGCTGCCGTTCAGGCCCAGTTCCGCCTGAATAATGTGCAGTGCTTCGAGGAAGGCTGCGCCTACCCCTGATTCGTTGTCGAATTTAGGGATCACAAAGCCGGTCAGCACCCCAGTTGCTGCTCCAGCCCGGCGAGCCACTGACAGCATCTGTTCTGGAGTTCTGACACGGACGAACAGTAGCGGAAGCGCATCGGCCCCTTCGGAGAGGGCACCAAGCGTGGAGACCACGTTGTCCTCGGCGCTGTCCACATCGGCATCGGGGATGGAATCCTCCAGACACAACACCATGGACACGCAGCCAAGATCGCGCTGGCGCCGCACATCTTTGACGAGGTCGGGCCGGTTAGCGGGCGTATACAGCGTCCCGCCAAGGGCGACGGCCTGAAGCTCCGGCGAGCTCTGAGCCGTCAAGTCCACGGGCAGCCGATGAAAAAGGGTCGAGGATTGAAGTGCGGTCAAAGAACGGAAGTGTCGCATTGGCCCTTTCAAAGTCATACTGAAACAAAATATGGCCTGCGAGACATATGCTCTATCGGCCGTAGGTGGAAGCGGGTGCGCTATGGGTCATGGACAAGTCGAACTCTTGCCAAATCTGCTGATCGGTCCACGAATGTGGGACCGGCTCTGCGCGCATTTCCACGACATTGCCGATCCTGTGCAACAGCATCACCATCTGCGTGCCATCGGTAGCAGGCGGCAATGCAACGGATTCGCCGGAGAACAGCCGTACGCCCATGGCGGCGTTGCTGCGGTTGATGAATATAGCCCGGCGCAGTTCTCGCACATGCCGCAAAGAAACTAAGGCATCCCGGCCGTGGTAACCCACTAATTCGCGGTTTCCGGAGGTCATCACGGGCGTTCCGGCCTTGTGGCCATCAACCGTCTGCCCGCCTGCTACCCGGCGCACGTCCTCCCAGGCAACAGCCGTGCTGCCGCTGACAACCAAGGTGCCCACGGACGATTCCAGCACCGTCAGCCGCAGCACACGGTCCACAAGGTTCAGTTCGTAAATGTCCCGGATACCGGGGGCCGGGAACAGCAGCCGGACCTCATGGTCCTCATGCTTAGCTTTTTCGCGCTGTGCTGCCAGTTTTTTGGCACGGGGACTCATGGACGACGCCGGAGCCGCACCTCCCAAAACCAGCCCGGACGGCCGCTGGGCTGCTACGCCGGAAGCCGCTTGTGCTGCTTGTTGTGTAGCGGGCCGGGTGCTAGCTGGCGCGCTCGGTTGCAGGCGGGGTTGGGCAGCGGACGGAGTAGACGCTGGAGCGGAGGCAGGAGGCTGGGATGGCTGGCGCAGCGTCAAGGAAGGGCCAGCGGAAGACTGTTCTGGTGCTGGAGCTGAGACCGGTGCCTGCGCTGGAGCTGAGACCGGTGCCGGTTGGGTTGCGCCCGGTTTGATCCTGCGGCGCAGAAATGGCAGGTCGGTGCGCGGAGCTGAAGGATTATTCAACGTGAGACCCTACAGGCTGATTCCATAGTCCTTGGCCACCCCGGCCAAGCCGGTAGTGTAACCCTGACCCAGTGCACGGAACTTCCAGTCATCGCGATGCCTGTATAGCTCTCCAAAGATCATGGCCGTGACTGAATCCAGCTGGCTGACGGCAAGGTCAAAGCGGATCAACTCGCGGTTCTCTGCGGTGGCAACCCGGATGTGGGCCTCGCGTACTGCAGCAAAGGTGCCCTGACCGCGGAATTCGGGGTCCACATAGGCCAAGAAGATGATCTTGGAGATATCTGCTGGGATTTTGCCTAGCTCAACATCGATCTGCTCTTGGTCACCGGAACCCACAAACGTTACCGAAGCATCGGCGCTGACAAGTTGGTTGAAATACACCAGATGATCGTTTGAGACTGCTTTGCCACCCGAATCACACATGATGGCGAACGGGACCAGCTCGGCCTGGGGGCCACGACTGGGAATGATGTCCCATCCCATGGCTACCAGAACCTGATCCAGGCCCGGATTTTCAGCCGTCAGGGCCGCATTGGCCCCTGCCACTAGTGTTGCCAAGACTGGCCCTCCAAACGCAATGGGTCCCTCTCTGAGACTGGTTGTTGAAGCTGCAGGGCAGCGTCCTGAGCGGAAAATTTATCCGCCAAGAAACGGCCGTGGGTTGATAGTTCTTCCACGGCGCCAATGCGGATCTGGTTGAGCAGGTCCGCCAAGGTTTCCTCCAACGTGGCCAATTGCTCGGCGAACATGAAGGTTGCCGAGGATTCCTCGTCGTGGTGTGCCGGAGGCAGTGACAGATAAGACTGCAACGGCGTAGGCACGTAGCTGCAAATCATGGCGTTGAGCAGCACGCGTTGCTCCGTGGAACAGCCCCTGATGCTAATGTCCGCCACGGCCTCACGCATGAGATCGCCCAAATGGCGCAACTGGGAGGTGAGTAGGGGCGGCAGTCTGCTGCCGGATCGGCGCACAGCGGCGCGCAAGCTATCCACGGAGGCACCCATTTGGGCAATCTCCTCCGCTACCGGGTCAACCACCGGCGGGGCAGGTGTTTGGGGCGCCTGGCCCCCGCCAAACCTGCCCCCCACAAAACGGCCTATCATCGCATTACCCTTGCTTCGTCGTCGTACGTTTTAGCCTACTCGCGTTCCGACTGGCGGGACCGCTCCAAGTAAGGCTTGGCCCGTTCCAGGCCGGCTTCCAGAGCCACCACGGTGCCTTCCATGTTCTTCGCGGCCGACGCGCGGAAGGTGTCGATGGCGTCCATGGTTTCAAAGACGTTATCGAAGGCCTTCTGCAAAGTCTCCACGCTGACACCGGATGTTGATGCCTGCTGGTGAATGCGAACCGTCTGATCCTTGAGCATCTCACTCGTCTTGAGAATCATGTTGTTGGTGGTGGTGTTAATGGCGTCAATCTGGTCCAACACCATCTTCTGGTTCGCCAGCGCCTGAGCCACGATCACAGCCGTGCGCAATGCAGAAATGGTGGTGGTGCGGGCCCGGTCAACACCCTTGATGAGTTCCAGGTTGTTCTTGCGGATCAGATCCATGGCCAAGTAACCCTGAACCGACACAGCCAGCTGCGTCAGGATGTCCTGGTGACGCTGACGAATGGGGAACAGCACATCAGCTTCTAGCTTCTGTGCCTGCTCAACCTGGCCCGAGGCGCGAGTGGAGTCGATCTTCTCAACACAGGCAGCGTCCAACGCCTTGGCGAACACGGCGTACTCGCTCAGGCTCTGCATGGTTTCCCACAGCTTGACCTTTTCCCCGGCCAAGCTGGCGTTGTCCTTGAGAAGCTCATCCTGCCCAGACATGAGCGACTTGATGATGGCATCGAGCTGTGTCTGCGCAGACTCGTACTTCTGGAAGTACTTGGCCATCTTGTTACCGCCAGGAATGAAACCGAGAATCTTCCGGCCAACACTGAGATCGGCGCTGTTCGGGGTGAGATCCTCCACCGTGCTGCGCAGATCGTTCAAGGTGCCAGCAACCTGGGCTTGGGGGCCGTTGCCGCTCTTCTTTGCCCCGGCAACAGAGGTGGAGGAGCGCTCCAACATGCGACTGGAAGCATCCGAGGAATTGGTCATTTCCGTACCAGCCAGCTTGGAGATGCCATCAACCTTGGAGGTGAATTCGGGGCTGCGGGCATCGAAGGTGGCGATCTCGGCGATGTAGTCCTTAGCCTGACGGTTGATCTCGGCCTGGCGCTCGGCAGGCACCGGAACCATGCCGGGGGCTTCTTCAGCGGCAACGATGCCCGGGGCGTCGGGGGCTTTCAGAACCAGTGCGGTTTCGGTTTCGGTGGGCGGGGTCAAAGGTGAAGTCATGGTGAGATCCAATTTCCAAGTAGTTGGAGGTTGCTGAAGCGGTACTGAATTGGGAGGACGCGCCTGGCCCACGCTCCCCAGGTTCCCGAGAGATCGCGTCAGCGATGTCCCGGGCCGGGGAGTGGGGACTAGCCCAGCGGGACGCCGAAGTCGGTGGCGATGCCTGCCAAACCGGTGGCGTAGCCCTGGCCTACAGCCTTGAACTTCCACTCGGCACCGTTGCGGTAGATCTCCGAGAACAGCATGGAGGTCTCAGGCGCGGCGTCTTCGCTCAGGTCGAAACGGACAATTTCCTGCTCGTTACCTTGGTTGACCACACGGCAATATGCTCCGCGGACCTGACCAAAGTTCTGGCCCCGAGCTTCAGCCTGATCAATGGAGACCACGATGACAATGCGTTCTACATCTGCGGCAACCTTGGTGAGATCGATCAGGATCTGCTCGTCGTCGCCACCGCCATCGCCGGTGCGGTTGTCACCCAGGTGCGTCACCGAGCCATCTTTGGCTGCAGGCTGGTTGTAGAAGATGAAGTCATCTCCGGAACGGACCTTGCCCGAGGCAGCGACAAGAAGCGCCGAAGCGTCCAGATCAAAAGCGTCCCCCGTGGTGGTGCGGGGATCCCAGCCCAATCCAATGACTGCCTGTTGCAGACCCGGGTCGGTCTTAGTCAGGGAAAGGTTATTGCCCTTGGCGAGTGAAAGTCCAGCCATGAAATCGCGTCCTTACATTGTGAATGGATTGTGAATTATCGGCAGGATGCCGGAGTTTTTCAAAAAAAATTGCTGAGGTGCGCAGAGAGTATCAGCTCACCCTAACGGAACTAGTCCAGAACAATTCCATAATCGGTGGCGATGCCGTGCAAGCCGGAGGCGTAGCCCTGGCCGACTGCGCGGAATTTCCATTCTGCGCCGTTGCGGTAAATCTCCGCGAAAACCATGGTGGTTTCCGATGCGGCGTCTTCGGAAAGGTCATAACGGACAATTTCTTGCTCGTTTTCTTGGTTGATGACGCGGCAGTATGCGTCACGAACCTGGCCAAAGTTCTGTCCGCGGACCTCGGCCTGATCGATCGAGACCACAATGACCACACGCTCAATATCTGCGGCAACAGTGTTCAGGTTAATGAGGATTTGCTCATCGTCGCCATCTCCGTCACCCGTGCGGTTATCGCCTTGGTGAACAACTGATCCGTCCTTGGACTCCAGCTGGTTGTAGAAGATGAAGTCATCGTTATTACGGACCTTGCCGGTGGCGGTAACCAGCAGTGCTGAGGCGTCCAAGTCGAACGGGTGGCCGCTGGTGGTGCGGGGATCCCAGCCCAAGCCAACCATGGCCAGCTGCAGCCCGGGATCGGCCTTGGTCAGGGATAGGTTATTGCCCTTTGAAAGCGTCAAAGATGCCATGAGAACTGAACTCCTTTAAAAACTTAAGTGCCACTAACAAACTAAAACGAAATTGCCTTTGGCGAAACCCTACAGTGAGTTTGCTGCCGGTTGGATCAAGTCCATTGCGGTGCGGCCGTTGGCACGCTCACCGATGGCTGTGAACGTCCAACCGGCGCCTTCGCGGGACACCTTGGACATGATCATCGCCGTGTGGGTACCAGCTTCAGTCAACTGGAAGCGGGCAACTTCGGGGGCGCCGGCCGTGGAATCGTCGACCACGCGGCAGAATGCATTTTCAACCAAATCAAAAGTCTGGCGGCTATAGCTGCTGATAACAAACACAATCTGGGCCACCGCGGGGGATACCTTCGACAGGTCAACCAGAATGATTTCATCGTCACCATCACCCTCGCCGGTGAGGTTGTCGCCAGTGTGCTGTGTGGAGCCGTCTTTGCTCTTGAGCTGGTTGAAAAAGACCGTATCAAGCGCCTTGCCGCTGCCATCGAAGAAGATTGCAGAGGCGTCCAAGTCAACTTCGGCAGCCTTCTTCATCCCGCCAAAAAGACCACGCTTAACCGGTGTGGCTGAGTCCCAGCCGAGGCCTACCCGCACACGGGTGAGGGCTCCGCCGTCGTTCTTCTTCAATGAAAGGGCCTGGCCCTTTTGCAAACTAAGTCCCATAGCGTGTAGCTCCTTATGTATTAGGTGGAATGTATTAGGTGGAAAAACTTGTTTTTGATGCTAGCTGATGAGCTGCTCAACTCGGGGTTGGGTAACTGCAGCACGATTGTTTCGAACAATAGAGGTAGCAAATGCGGCGGCTATGAAGCCTAGGCCGATGGTTGATGTCATGATCGCAACGCTGGCGGTTGGTGGGAACGCGATGCTTATGCCCATCAGGGCAATCAGAATGCCGAGCGGCAGAAAGTTTTTCTGCAAGAAAGTAATCAACGTTTCCATCATGTGCTCCCTGACATCGGTTCTGTCAGAGCTGAGGAACACGTGGAAAAAACTGAGGATGACACCGATAATGAGCGCGTCGCCGCCGAAGAAAAGGGCAACAATCAGCGCCACAGCGGTGATCCTGCGGGACCAGCCATAAGTTCTCATGAACACGTACGGACAATCTCCTCAAGAGACCCCAAGACCTGCCACGGATCAGGGATTTCGTCGATCTGGATTCGGTGCCACGAAGCCTCACGGCACGGACCCGGATTGTTCAACTTCAATTATCTCCATTCACGCTACATATTCCTAATGGTTGGCCGTTCCAAAAGGTTCCCGTTGGATGCTGGAGCTGTTGAGATTCATCTTGCACCGGACCTCTGACATTGGGCCGTTCGGGCCGTGTTGGCGGGGGTGGTGTGACGGCGTAGCGCAGGGGTTCGGCTGGGCCTTGGGCTCTCACCTAGACTGGATTGATGACCCAGGTTCCTGTTGAAATCGTTGATCCTGCAGCCACGGTTGCGCTTCCCAAAGCTGAACTGCACCTCCACATTGAGGGCACACTCGAGCCTGAATTGATTCTGGCGCTGGCGGCCCGTAATGCCATCTCACTGCCGTTTCCCACGCTGGAAGCATTGCGAGAGCAGTACGAGTTCACTGATCTGCAATCTTTCCTCGACCTCTACTATGCCAACATGGCCGTGCTGATCACAGAAGCTGACTTTGCCGACATGACACGCGCGTACCTAGCTCGTGCCAAAGAAGCTGGTGTCCGCCACGCGGAGATCATGTTTGATCCCCAAGCCCATCTTGGCCGCGGTGTGGAACTTTCGACGGCGGTCAACGGTATCGCTTCGGCCCTCGCGACCAGTGAAGCGGACTTTGGTATCACCACAGGATTGATTGCGGCGTTCTTGCGGGATGAATCAGAAGAGTCCGCACTTGCCGTTCTGGAACAGCTGCTTGATGCGGATGCGCCGATCGTTGGCATTGGTCTGGATTCAGCGGAGGTGGGCAATCCGCCGTCGAAGTTCATCCGCTTGTTCAAGCGTGCCGCAGAAGCGGGTCTGCGCCTCGTGGCACACGCCGGCGAGGAGGGTCCGCCCAGCTACGTTGAGGACGCGTTGAACCTGCTCGGTGTTCAACGGATAGATCATGGAATTAGGGCCGTGGAAGACAAATTCTTGGTTAAGCGGCTGGTGGCTGAGCAGATTCCATTGACGGTTTGCCCGCTCTCGAATGTGCGGCTGCGTGCGGTGGATACTCTGGCTGCCCACCCGTTGCCGCAGATGATTGCGGCGGGGTTGAACGTCTGTGTGAACTCCGATGATCCGGCCTATTTTGGGGGCTACGTTGGGGCAAACTTTGACGCTCTCGTGGACGAGTTTCACTGGGATGCGGCCACCATTGAGTTGTTAGCCGGTAACTCCATTCGATCATCTTTCGCCTCCGATGAGCGAAAGAATGAACTGCTGGAGGAGCTGGCTACTTGGAGTGCTGCTCAGGGCTGAGCACTTTTTAGTGTCCGCCGGGTCGCTGCCTCCCGAGCACGTTCGGCAGGCAGCAGCCAGGGTCGCTCCCGGTGTGCAGATGCTACCCCTGGGCAAGTAGATCCGCGGCGGCTTGCGTCACCGGGCCCACTTGCTCGATGAGCAGGATGGCACCCAGTGCGCACATGATGAGGCCACTGGTCAGTGTCACGCCGCGGGCCGCTGCTGGACGTGAGCGCAGCAGCTTCCGTGCCCCGAACGCCACTAACGAGTAGATGACCGCGGTCATGGCGACGAAGGACAAGCCCAGAATTGCTGACTGGAGTGGAACTGAAAATGTGGCGTCAACCTTGATGAACTGCGGGGTGAGAGCAACAAACAGCAACAGTCCTTTCGGGTTGATGCTGCTGGTGCCAAGGCCCTGTAGAAACGGTCCCCAAGCGGTGCCGGATTTGCGGAGTGCGGAACCTTCAGGGCGCAGGCCTCCAGAGACAAGCTCGCTACCGGCCGGGAAATTGACGGGTAGTTCGCCATTGGGCCCCACGGTGACAAACCCGGCTCTCCGCCATGATTGGGTGGTCATGAAGCCGAGCCATAAAAGGTAGAGAGCCCCGGCAACGGTCAGCCACAACAGCAAGCTGGGCATGGCGGCCATGAGTGCTGCAATTCCTGCCGCTAACAAGATGGTGTGCAGGATGTAACCGCCGCAGAGCCCCGCGATGCCCGGAAGAAAGCTGCGTTTCCCCAGTCCGGAGGCGATCGCAAAAGCCCAATCCGGCCCCGGGGTGCAGGTCAGGGTGATGGCGACAATGAGGAAACCTACGAGCGCCTGCGGTTCCATGATGCTCCTGCTGCCTGGATTGTTAGTGGCCAAGGCGTTCTCTGACCATTGATGTTGATGAACTACGGCAAGCTTAGGGAAAATGACGCCATAAGTGCTTACCATTTTTGTCACAAAACACGGCTGTGGCGATAAGATATGCCTGTGATTGATGCCATTGATAAAGAAATTTTGCGCACACTTCAAAATGACGGCCGAATGAGCGCCACGGCGTTAGCCGCCGAGGTGGGGTTGACGGTGGCGCCGTGCCATCGCCGGCTGAAGGACTTGGAGGCCTCCGGGGCCATCAGTGGCTACCGGGCCATTATTGATCCCGCTGCGGTGGGACTTGGTTTTGAGGCGTTGGTATTTGTGACGCTGGCCCGCGTTGACCGCTCAACCTTGGATGAATTCGAAGCGCAGGTTTCGGCCAACACCCGGATTACCTCGGCGCAGCGACTATTTGGTGACCCGGACTATATTTTGAAGGTCATGGCCAAGGACCTCAGCGACTATCAGCAGTGCTTCGACAACGAACTGACGGTCCTGCCCGGTGTTCAGCGCGTCAGTTCCACCCTTGTTATGAAGAATTTGAAGCCTGGAGCGGGGTTGCCACTCTAAGTTAGGGTGTGGTCAGTCCACACCGAAGGTTTTTTGCCCTACAGTGGAAATCATGAAAATTGCGCTCTTCGCCACCTGCATCGTCGATGCCATGTACCCGCGCACGGCACAGGCCACCGTCGCCATTTTGGAGCGGCTCGGGCATGAGGTTGTGTTCCCTTCAGGACAAGCCTGCTGCGGTCAGATGCACGTCAACTCCGGTTACTTCAAGGAAGCCCACGCTGTTGTGGCTAACCACGTTGAAGCTTTCGACACGGATGACTACGACGTCGCCGTGGCACCTTCAGGTTCCTGTGTTGCCAGTGTGAAACACCAGCATGAGATGGTGGCTCGCCGCTGCGGTGATGTAGCACTTGAGGCACGAGCCGCCAAGGTAGGCGCCAAAACCTATGAGCTGTCACAGTTGTTGACAGACGTTCTGGGCATCACGAACGCAGCCGAGCAGCTGGGTTCCTACTTCCCGCATAAGGTCACTTACCACCCCAGTTGCCACGGTATGCGGCTGTTGCGTTTAGAAGACCGTCAGCTGAACCTGCTGGCAAGTGTAGGCGGCATTGAGATGCTGGAGCTGCCGCAAGCCGATCAGTGCTGCGGCTTCGGCGGGACCTTCTCCATGAAGAACGCTGATGTTTCAGCAGCAATGAACGCCGACAAGGCAGCCAACATTTGCGGCACAGGTGCCGAGCTGTGCTCCGGCGGCGACGCCAGCTGCCTGCTGCACATTGGCGGGGGGCTCTCTCGGCAGGGCAGCGAGGTAGGCACCCTGCACTTTGCCGAGATTTTGGCGAGCACCCTTGAAAACCCCATCACAGTAACCGGCGACGTTAAATTGGCAGGTAGCAAGCGATGAGCAATACCTTTTTGGGCATGCCCACGCTGCCGGTCTTTGGCAACGGGAACCTCAATGCCACCGAACCGTTTCCCAAGGCAGCGCACCGCGAACTTGGCAATGAGCAGTTACGTGCCAACCTAGGTCACGCCACCCACACCATTCGCGACAAACGCCTGAAAGTTGTTGGCGAGCTTCCCGACTGGGAAGACATGCGTAACGCAGGCAGCGCCATCAAGGACGCCACCATGGCGAACCTGCCAGCTCTGCTGGAAACGTTCGAGGCAAACTTCACCGCACGCGGCGGCATCATTCACTGGGCCCGTGATGCTCAGGAAGCCAATGAGATTGTCACTTCCCTGATCCGGGCGACCGGCGAAACCGAAGTGGTCAAGGTTAAATCCATGGCCACTCAGGAAATCGGCCTGAACGAATACCTCGAAGAGCAGGGCATCGCGGCTTACGAAACTGACTTGGCCGAGCTGATTGTCCAGCTGGACCATGACAAGCCCAGCCACATTTTGGTCCCGGCGATCCACAAGAACCGTAGCCAGGTACGCGAAATTTTCTTGCGCGAAATGCCCGTAGTGGACCCCAACCTGACCGACGATCCGGCACGTCTGGCTGAAGCGGCCCGTACGCATCTGCGCAAAAAGTTCCTGTCCGCCAAGGTGGCCGTCTCGGGTGCCAACTTCGGCTTGGCCGACACCGGCACGCTGACCGTGGTGGAATCCGAAGGCAATGGCCGCATGTGCCTGACCCTGCCGGAAACCCTCATCACCGTCATGGGCATTGAAAAGCTCCTGCCGACCTGGCAGGACCTTGAAGTCTTCATGCAACTGCTGCCTCGGTCATCTACCGGCGAACGGATGAACCCCTACACCTCGCTCTGGACCGGAGTCACCCCCGGCGACGGCCCACAAAACGTCCATCTGGTCATGCTGGACAACGGACGCACAGCCGCACTCGCCGACGAATACGGCCGGACAGCGCTGAACTGCATCCGTTGCTCCGCATGCATGAACGTGTGCCCCGTGTACGAACGCACCGGCGGTCACGCCTACGGTTCCACCTACCCGGGCCCCATCGGCGCGATCCTTTCACCCCTCATGACAGGCATCAAGAGCGAGGAAAACAACTCCCTGCCCTACGCCTCCTCACTGTGTGGCGCCTGCTTTGACGCCTGCCCTGTGAAGATCAACATCCCCGAAATCTTGGTGCACCTGCGCGGCGAAGACGTTGATTCCAGGCGTGCCAAGGTCAAAATCCCCACGCAGATGGACCTCATGATGAAGGGCGCTGAATGGGCGTTCTCCAAGGGCTCACACCTGGCCCTGCTGGAGAATGGATTGCCGCTGGGCAAGCTCGTGGCTGGCCGTGCCAAAGTCATCAAGCGCCTGCCCGGAATCGCTGGCGGCTGGACTCAAAGTAGGAACATTCCTGCCCCGCCCAGTCAGTCGTTCCGCCAGTGGTGGGACAAAGAACATCAGCCAGGTGCCGCCGTCGTGCCTGGAAGTAACGCCGGAAACAGCAGCGTAGAGGAGCAGGCATGAGCGCCCGCGAGGACATCATGAACCGGATCAAATCGGCCCTGCGGGACTCGCCCGAGACGCCCGTGGTGCCTAGGCTGTACCGCCGCAGCTCGGACATGACTGCGGAGCAACGCCTCGAGCAGCTTGTGGACAGGCTGGTGGATTACAAGGCAAATGTGTTCCTCACGCCCACCGCCGGCGTTGCCGCGCGGCTGGCCGAATTGCTTGCCGGCAGTGCCTCGATCGTGGTGCCCCATGGACTGGATCAGGCGTGGCTTGCGGACCTGAAGAACGACGCCGGGACGCTGGCTGTGCATGTTGACGCGCCAGTGCGCCGCCTCACCGTAGCGCAATTGGACGCTGTGGATGCCGTGGTCACAGCTGCTGCGACGGCCGTCTCCGAGACTGGAACCATCATGCTGGACGGAAGCGATGATCAAGGCCGGCGCATCATCTCGCTGGTTCCGGATCGGCATATCTGCATTCTGAATGCCACGGACATTGTGGAGGTGTTGCCGGAGGCCATCGCCCGTCTGGAAGCAACCCGGCCGCAAACCTGGATCAGCGGGCC
This sequence comes from Arthrobacter sp. Sr24, assembly GCF_054511175.1. Taxonomy (NCBI): domain Bacteria; kingdom Bacillati; phylum Actinomycetota; class Actinomycetes; order Micrococcales; family Micrococcaceae; genus Arthrobacter; species Arthrobacter sp. Sr24. The sequence continues at coordinate 66,160 of NZ_JBTNDB010000016.1, forward strand.
CAGCGCCACAAGCGATATTGAATTAGAACGTGTAGAAGGCGTGCACGGGCCCCGGACCCTTGACGTCATCATCCTGACGTAAGCGCTAGGGCGGCCGCTCTAGATGCCCGCTCCGGGGTTCCCAAGAGCCGCTCGTGGTGGAAGCATGGCGGTCATGAGATCTTCAGAGATATTGACTGACGCTTTTGGCAGGATTGGCACCATTGTTGGCGGTGTGCTGTTCGGCTTAGAGCCGAAGGATGCGAATTGGCTTCCGGGAGGCAGCGGCAATTCCATTGCCTGGCTCGTGTGGCACCTCTCGCGCGGACAAGATGAACAAATTGCTGATGTTGCCGGAACTGAATCTGTGTGGCGTAGTGGCAGATATGCCGAACGCTTTTCCTTCGAGCTGGACCCGGCTGATACCGGCTACGGACACTCGGAGGAGCAGGTGGCAGCCGTTCATATCGCATCCACAGACCTGTTGCGGGAGTACTTTGAGGCTGTTTTGGCCCAAAGTCAGGCCTATGTTGGTGGCTTGGGTGACGCTGAGCTAGACCGAATCGTTGATGACCGCTGGGATCCGCCGGTGACCTTGGGTGTTCGGCTCGTCAGCATTCTCGATGACTGTGTGCAACACGGCGGGCAGGCGGCCTATATCAAGGGCATGCTGGCTCACGCAGAGTTTGCGCCTGCGCGTGGTTGAAGAATAACCGGACGCAGGAGCAAACATGTCAGCCCGTGCGCCGGGGAGTCAAGAAATTGTCGATTGCCCTTACATATTTCCGCGGCCACCCCTAGACTGACACCGACCCCGTTGGCCATCCTCGATCCCGTACCTCATAGACGTTTTTGAGTGCGATGGATAACGCGCCATGGGGTTGATTTCTCGTTGCACGTGAAGCACCAAAAATGGTGGCTTCTGAACTAACTGGGAAGGAAATATCCATGTCAGGAAACAAAGCCGTTGCCTACAAGGGACCAGGAGTTGTCGAGGTCATTGACATCGACTACCCCACGTTTGAACTCAAGGACGGGCCGGGCGTCAACCCTGCCAATGTGGGGAGAAAAGTTCCCCATGGCGTCATCCTGCGCACAGTGGCCACCAACATCTGTGGCTCCGATCAGCACATGGTGCGAGGACGCACCACAGCCCCATCGAATCTTGTCCTAGGCCACGAAATCACCGGCGAAGTGGTTGAAGTGGGTCCGGATGTTGAATTCATCAAGGTAGGCGACATTTGTTCGGTCCCCTTCAACATTGCCTGCGGCCGTTGCCGTAACTGCAAGGAACGCAAAACGGGCATCTGCCTGAACGTCAACCCCGACCGGCCAGGAAGTGCCTATGGCTACGTCGACATGGGCGGTTGGGTCGGCGGGCAGGCTGAGTACGTGCTGGTTCCCTATGCCGATTGGAACCTGCTCAAGTTCCCGGATCGGGATCAGGCGCTCGAGAAGATGATGGATCTGACCATGCTCTCCGACATCTTTCCCACCGGATTCCACGGTGCCGTCACGGCAGGTGTAGGTGTTGGTTCCACCGTTTACATTGCAGGGGCCGGACCGGTTGGCCTCGCCGCGGCAACTAGCGCGCATTTGTTGGGCGCGGCAGTGGTGATTGTTGGTGACATGAATGCCGACAGGCTGGCCCAGGCACGTACCTTCGGTTGCGAGACCATTGACCTCTCCAATGGCGAACCCGGCGCCCAGATCGAGCAGCTGCTGGGCGTTCCAGAAGTGGACTGCGCGGTGGATGCTGTGGGCTTCGAAGCGAAGGGTCATGGTCACGGTGCCGGCGAGGCTCCGGCCACAGTCCTGAACTCACTCATGGATATCACGGCCGCCGGTGGTGCCATGGGCATTCCGGGCCTCTACGTCACCGGCGATCCAGGTGGCATTGACGCGGCGGCACAGAAGGGCGCGCTCTCGCTGAGTCTGGGCACCGGCTGGGCCAAGTCGCTGTCCTTCACCACGGGGCAGTGCCCGGTCATGAAGTACAACCGCGGGCTGATGATGGCGATCCTGCATGACAAGGTCTCCATCGCCAAGAACGTCAACGCCCAGGCAATCTCCCTGACCGATGCTCCGCGCGGCTATGCAGAGTTCGACGCCGGTGCAGCCACCAAATACGTCCTGAACCCCAACGGGTACCTAGACTAACTGGCCGGTTACAGGCGAGGGGGGGGGGGGGGGGGGGGGAGGGGGGGGGGGGGCGGAGGTTTCGCGGGGGGGTGTGCGGGGGAGGGAGGGGGGGACTGGACGAGGTGGGGGGTGGAAAGAAGGGGGGTGGGACCGTGAAAAACCCCCCCCCCCCCGCGTCACTTTTCCCAGGGTGCCTTGAAGGGAAAGTACGCTTCCAGAAAGTCGGTGAGCAGTTCGCGCCGCTGTTCCGGTGTGGCGTCGCCATGACTGCCGTCATTGAGGCACAGAAAGTCGGCATTGCGCCGCGCAAGTACCTGCGGTAGATCAGCAAGTCCTGCCATATTGGCGGTGTCCACATAAACGCCCCGGCCATCCTTGTGCATCACGGCACGGCCGGTCAGTAGGGCGTAGTAGTGGTACAGGGAGTTAGTCACCGAGATATTGTCCGACGCCCTGAATGTGCTGGCCGCCGTAGCAGCGAACTCCGGCGCAAATTCCTGCTCAAGCTCGGCTAGTACCGATCGGCGCAGCGGCGCCGCACTATGTTCTAAATGGTGGGTTGTGAAAGTGCCAAATCGGTCCCACAAAAGCCTGCGATTGACGCGGGCCGAGTTCTCAAAACCGCTACGTTCCACCTCGCTTTCGCCCAGTCCAATCCGGTTCGGGGAAAGCACGAAGCGGGTGATGCCGCCCGGGGTGAAAAACAGGTCCGGTGAGAGCGGGCGGCCAAAGAACATATCGTCATTGGAATAAAGGAAATGCTCCGCGAGTCCTTCGATACGGTGCAGCTGAGACTCCACCGCCATGGAATTGTGGGTAGGGAGCACTGAAGGGTCCCCAAAATGCTCGGCACTGCGGACTAGGGAGACTCTAGGATGTTCGGCTAGCCACTGCGGTGCCGGAGAGTCCGTGGCAATAAAAATGTGCCGGATCCACGGGGCAAAAAGATGCACCGAACGCAGCGCATACTTCAGCTCATCCACGTGGCGGAAGCGTGCTTCGTGATCGTCACCGTCGCCCAGAAGTGCCCCAGATTCCAGCTCTCGTCGAGCTTCTTGGTAAGAGGCGGCACTGCCGTCAACCCAGGAAAAAACCATGTCAATGTCGAAACGGATATCGAAGGCATGGTCGATGAACATGTTCTCAATGGTGGGCCAGCTCAACCCATGAAGCTCCACCGTGCTGCGCTGAGCTTCCCGGCGCTCCACTGTTCGGCGTGTGAGCGAGTTTTCCAAGGGGAGGTCTATGTGGTCCTCGGAGAAAGACCACAACTCAATTTGCACACCCCATGCAGCGCCGTAATACAGCCCTCCAGCAGGAGCCACACGTGGACGGAAAAGACGCACGATCCGGGTGTCGGAGAGCTTTGACAGCGAGCCTTCGGCAAGCAGCACTGTGGATTTGCGGGTATCAACGCTGCGCGCATAAAACGGTTCTTGGGCGAAAGCGGACGCCAAGGATGCCTCGAGGCGGTCACGCAGAGAACGCTCAATGGCCAGCACGGGCCGTTCGTCATTGCCGCGCACCAGAAGGTATTCGATCCCGCTCTCATCCAGTGCTTGGCGAACTGCCAAAAGATCGCTAACCATGGCCTCTTGGGGCGTTAAGCCGGCGGTGTTAATCAGTGCGAGCCTGCCGCGGCTGAGCGTCACATCATTGCGGGCGAGGATCGTTTCCATCGCAGGGGAGGATGGTGAACTGGGCTTGCTGGGCACTGCGGGCTCCTGATGGCTGGCCGGTGGGGCGTTTATGAGCCTACCGCTCCGGGACCTGACCCAACCTGAAGACGTTCTCAGGATCAAAGTACCGGGCCACAGTGGTCAGCTTCTCCAGCACTGTAGGTGTGTAGCATTCCGCAAATGCCCCTGCACCATTACCGGCAGCGAAGTTGGGCAGGGTGCCGCCATATGCCCAAGGGGACATATTTTGGATCATCGCCTCTGCGTGCGCGCCAAGGGCTGGCAGTTCCGGTGGCGCCCCAACAGCTACGGAGTGCAACCCAAAGGCGGCTTCGCGGTGGCACAGGGCGCTGGCAACAGTCGGAGCCTGAGCCAAGGCCCCGCCAAATTGGCGGATCTCAACCATCAGCTGCGGCGAGGAACTCTCGGGTCCAGCGGCCGCCAACAGTGTCTCGGCGGCTTCAACGGGGAAGTCAGTTAGCAGGGTTGACCTCTCCGTGGCCGGCAGAGGATCTTCTGGATCGGAGTGGACTAGCCCAATCATGGAGGAGGGCATGGGTCCTACCGCATCCATAAGAATCGCCCCAGCCGAGCGCATCGGCGCAAGCCAAGTGGCGCCGTCGTCAGCTGTTCCGGTGAAGACGTACCGCACGGCAATGGTGAACTTGCCCGCGAGAGGCTCGGGCACGCCGGGCATGGGTGGCAGCTGCATCATGGCGACCGACGTGGTGGCCGCGAGGGGGAGTGTGGGGCACCATTGGGCCCAGATGCGGAGCACGTTTTCGACATCGACGGTGTCGAAAAAGAGGGCGCCGGCGTAGATGAGGGGGAGTTCGAGGAGCTCAAATTCCATGCTCGTGATGATGCCCAAGGAGCCCTTGCCGCCGCGCAAACCCCAGAAAAGATCGGGTTCTGATTGGGCCGTGACGTGGCGTATTTGGCCGTCGCCAGTGACCCCGTCGAAGGAACGCACTTTGTCGGAGGCCGCCCCGTAGCTTCGCGCCATGGGGCCGATGCCGCCGCCGCTCGTGTAACCGGCCACGCTGACTCCAGGCGCCGAGCCGCACAATCCGATCATGCCTTGGTCTGCGCCCTGCGACAGGACAGTTGCCCAAGTGACGCCTGCGCCCACCTGGGCCAATTTGCGTTCGGTGTTGATGGTGCAGGCGTCCAAGGACCGAGTGTGGATCAGTAGAGCGCCATCGAGATTGCTGGCAATGCCGTGTCCGGTGGCTTGCACAGCGACGGGGAGCCCGTTGGCGGCCGCAAACTTAACGCATTCGGCCACGTCTTCAGCGCTGGCGGCTTCCACTACGGCCGCCGGGGACGTTGCTGTTGCGAGGTTCCACGGAGTGGCCAATTCCGTGTACGTGGGGGAGCCCGGCTCGTACAGCGCGCCGGTCAGATTGCGGCGGAGAGCCCCAAAAGCGAAGTTGTGGACAGTGGCAGGTGCCGGGGTTTGGGGCGATTCCATGAGGTCCTCCGCAGATTGGCCGCCGCACAGTGCATTAGACCCCCAGACGGCCTGTGTCCAAGCGTGTCACCCTTGGGGCGATCTGACTAGGCCCTGCCGACGTTCAATCCTGCAGCCCCCACTGAAGTTCACCACTGAAGCGCGACGCCGGACCCCCAGTTAGCTTGCTTCCGGCCGCTTTTTGCGGTGGAACAGGAGCGCCACGGCGATTCCGGCTAGCCAGAAGTCCTTGGCCATGGCTGTCCCGGCGGCGGTGGGACGAATACCGTCATCCTCGGTCATGCCCGGTGACTTCAAGTAGGTGGCCACGAGTCCGCCGGAGAATGCCCCGAGCGCGAGTCCGGCCAGGCGGCTGGAAACGAAGGGGGCCAAGACCACTGCACCTATGGCAATCTCGGAATAAGCGAGCCGGCTACCAAATTGTTCCGGCGTCCAACTGCTTACTTGAGGAATGACCCGTTCCGTCACTGACTGTAGGCCCGCGGCGTGTTCGGGTGCGAGTTTGAGCTTGCCAATGCCGGAGTTGAGAATGAACGCTCCGGAAACCAGTCGTAGTGCGGCGTTGCTGATGCTGAATCCCATGGGGTTCTCCTGAGGTCATGAAAAAGTTGCAGTGTTTTCTGTTTCAGCCTAGGGCGGGCCCGTGCCAAATGGCTAGGGGCGCGCTCATCGAGTGACATGTCAGCTCGCGCCGGGGCGGCTGGGGCCCCGCACGCAGGCGGTGGAGCAGATCAGTCGAAAACGCCGTCCTTACGGTCGAAGAATCACCTAGATTGACATCTGTGATGTTCGGCACATAGTGTTCAGCGTACCGGGACAGCGCTTTCCCAAGTCGCTGTGTCGGAGGACGTAATAATGAATGGCCCTCACAAAGATGTAAAGGTAGAGGCAATGCAGCTTGCGAGCGAAGTAGCGAATTCGTCAGCCCATGAAGTAAAACGGAGGCCGCCAGTTCCCCCAGCCCCTCGCTTGAAAAAGCCGTCTAAGGCTCGCGGTTGGCTTGTTGATCTGTGGAGACCAGTAGTTTTTGTTCTCATCTTGTTTGGCGCCTGGTGGATGGTCACGGAAAACGGTTGGGTTGCCCCTTATATACTTCCCAGTCCGGTAGACACCTGGACCACCATGGTGGAAAATGCTGCCTATTTGGGCACTCACACCTGGGTCACCACCATTGAAACCATCATTGGTTTTGCCATTGCGGTGGTCATAGGCGAACTGGTTGCCGTCCTGATGATCTACTCCAAGACCATCGAAAAAACGGCATATCCGCTCATCTTGTTCGCCCAGGTCATTCCGAAGATTGCCGTAGCCCCTTTGTTTGTGGTTTGGCTGGGATTCGGTATGGAGCCAAAAATTGTGGTCGCGGTTCTCATGGCATTCTTTCCCATCGTGGTTTCCGGTATGGCCGGCCTGAAGTCGGTTGACCCGGAGATTTTGGAACTAACCTCCACAATGGGTGCTAGCTCCATCAAAACTTTCTTGAAGGTACGGCTTCCGGCGTCCCTGCCCCAGCTATTTTCTGGATTGAAGGTGGCCGCCACCCTCGCTGTGACGGGCGCCGTCGTCGGTGAATTTGTGGGAGCAAACGAGGGACTTGGTTACGTCATTCTCCAAGCCAACGGCAATATCGACACGGCAATGCTCTTCGCAGCACTGATCATCATGTCTCTCATGGGAGTGCTCCTCTTTGCGCTCATTCAAATCGCTGAGTGGTTCCTGATCCCCTGGCACTCCTCACGGAGAATCACTGGATCTGCAGCCACTGCGGGCTGATTGCGCAGCACGAAATTATTTATCAATAGTTCAAACGGCATCATCAGATTTTAGAAATGGGAGAAAACATGAATATTTCACGTCGCTCTGTCCTGACTACTTCCCTCGCGGCAGCAGCTGCTCTGGGCTTAGCCGCTTGTGGGGGCAATGATGCCGCCAAGCCGAAGCCAGAAGAGGGTGGGGCAACCGCAGCAACCCTGATGCTCAACTGGTACCCCTATGGTGAACATGCAGCCATCTACTACGGTCTGGAAAAGGGAATCTTCAAGAAACACGGCATTGACTTGACCATCAAGGCTGGGCAGGGATCCACCAAGACTGTTCAGGCTGCTGGTCAGGACCAGGTCGACTTCGGTTGGGCGGACACTCCGGCTCTGCTGGCCAACATTGACAAAGGGGTGAAGGTCAAGAGCATTGGAGTGTTCCTGCAGACAACCCCGTCAGCTGTGCAGGTGTTCACGGACTCTGGTATCAAGACTCCAGCGGATCTGAAAGGCAAGACCATTGCCGTTTCAGCCGGAGACGCCCCAACCACCACATTCCCGATCTTCCTGAAAGCTGCTGGACTGGCCGAGGGTGATGTCAAGCAGCAGAACCTAGATGCAGCAGGGAAAATGGCTGCTTTGTTGTCCAACAAGGTGGATGGATTGATTGGTTTCGCTCACGATCAGGGTCCCACTATTGCGGCGAAGAGTGGCAAGGAAATGACGTACTTGCGGTACTCCGATGCGGGTGTGAACTTCTATTCCAATGGACTGGTGGCATCCGATGGATTCTTGGAGGAAAACTCCGAGCTGGCCACAGCTATGGTCGCTGCGGTTTCCGAATCATTTGAAGAAGCCATCAAGAACCCGGAAGAAGCGGCCAAGTCTATGGACGGCAAAGACCCGCAGATTCCGGCCCAAGAAGTGGTCCTAGAACAGTGGAAGCAGACCATTAAACTGCTGACCACCACCAATACAGAGGGCAAGCGCCCCGGGGTCAACGCAGATGAAGACTGGACCTCCACGATCAAAACCTTGGCCGATGCCGGACTCATCGATTCAGCTGGCGAGACCAGCAAGTACTTCAATGCAACATTCGCACCTAAGTAGGGAACTGCCATGACCGCGATGTCACCGGAGAAATCAAAGTTGCACGTGGATCCTGTAGTTGAAATTGAGCACCTCAACGTTACGTTTTCCTCCAAAAAGGGACACCGTGTGGTGGCGGTGGAGGATGCCTCGCTGAGCATTGGGCAAGGCGAATTTGTGTCAATCGCAGGGCCTTCTGGTTGCGGAAAATCCACCTTGCTCAAAGTAGTTGCAGGGCTAACCCGCGCTACGAGTGGCTCTGTGCGTCTGCGTGGATCGGAAGTGACGGCTCCACGGCAGGACATTGGCTACGTGTTTCAGCGCGCTGCTCTTCTGGAGTGGCGTAATGTGCGGGCTAATATCTTGCTGCAGGCAGAGATGCGTGGCATGGATAGGGCGCATGCAAACAAGCGAGCTGATGAACTGATCGCCATGACGGGGCTGACGGGATTTGAAAAATCGCTCCCACATGAGCTGTCCGGTGGCATGCAGCAGCGCGTTTCACTGTGCCGTGCGCTGCTACATGAACCCGATGTACTGCTCATGGATGAACCGTTTGGCGCTCTTGACGCTCTCACCCGGGAGAAAATGAACATCGAGTTACACCGAATCTGGCGCGAAACCGGAACCACCGTCATTTTGGTGACGCACTCGGTTTCCGAAGCGGTCTACCTGGCCAACCGGGTGGTAGTCATGAGCCCGCGGCCTGGCCGGATTCAGGAGATCATCGACGTCCCATTTGGCAGCAACCGGGACTTTGGTGAAACGCTGGCCTTGCCGGAGTTTGGTGATATTTCAGCACGAGTCCGGGACTTGTTGGGGGCCACTCACGCCGAGGATTGAGCGGCGCGCTAAAGGCGGCGTTTGTGGATAAGGCGACGCATTGTTCGCATTATCCGCAGACGCCGCCGTTTTTGGGGCGCGCTGAAGCGCTAGTCCCGTAGCGTCGCGGCGAGCCCGGTGATCAAAGCTGTCAGTCCCAGCGTGAACGCCGCATCGGCATCGTTGGGGCGGGCTGTTGCAGCGGAGGTGCCCAGCCCCCTCCGCTGCACGGCGTCATTGAAGTCCGGCGCCTGCGGGGCGAGGGATCCGGCGTCGAAAATGTCATCAGGGGCGGTGACATCGTAGGCGGATCCGTAAATGAAGGATTCCAAGGCCACCACTGCGTCAATGATGGATTCACGCGGCCACCCGGCAGCAATGAACCCCCGTGTCACAGCCTCGTACATGGTGATGGTTGCGGGCGCATTGGTCACCGGAAGCAGCGCAATGACAGGGATGAGTGGCAAATGCGCGGCGAAAACATCCCGATAGGACCGGGCCCACCGTGCCACCGCGCGGTCCCATGACTCGGTGGTAAACGCGGAAACATCCACCCGGCCCATGAGGTGATCCTCCACAAGCAGCAACACGTCCTGCTTGGATTTCACGTGGTTGTAAAGAGCCGATGGCGCCACATGCAGCGATCTGGCTAGCGCCGCCATGGTTAAACCCTTATAGCCGTCATGGCTGATGAGCTTCAGTGCAGCCTTGGTGATCCGAGCTGAACTCAACAATGCCTGTGGGGGCCGGCCTGCCCGGCGTCGTGCTTGATGATGCGGTTCTGCAGGCTCAGCCAAGACCGGCACCTTTCCTTGCGCAAGTTTCTTTGCCCCACCCCCTTTACGTCAAGAGTGAGGTCCATTACAGTCTATTCTAAATGAACGTCATTCATTTAGTGAAGCGGGTCACGTAAGGCTTGCGGAAGAGGGAAACAATGGCATCGGCACAAAATCCAGTCACGATCCAGCGCGACGTCGTCATCATCGGCGCCGGGCCATCAGGGCTGACCGCCGCGCGTGAACTAAAAAAGGCGGGCCTGAGCGTGGCCGTCTTGGAGGCGCGGGACAGAGTGGGTGGGCGCACCTGGTCCAACACTATTGACGGCGCGTGGCTGGAAATTGGCGGGCAGTGGGTCTCCCCAGACCAGACGGCTCTGATTGGGCTACTCGAGGAGCTCGGTCTGGACACGTACCCGAGGTACCGCGACGGCGACAGCGTCTATATCGCCCCCGACGGCACCCGCACGCGCTACACGGGCGAGATGTTTCCCGTCAGCGCCGGGACGCAGGACCAAATGAACAAGCTGATCGAGACCTTGGATGCGCTCGCCGCCGTCATGGATCCCGCCAAGCCGTGGGACCACCCGCAGGCCCGCGAGCTGGACATTATCTCCTTTCACCACTGGCTGCGTACCCAAAGCAGCGACGAGGAAGCCTGCAACAACATCGGCCTGTTCATCGCCGGCGGCATGCTGACCAAGCCCGCCCACGCATTTTCTGCGCTGCAGGCGGTCTTCATGGCATCTTCCGCCGGCTCCTTCAGCAACCTCGTTGACGACAACTTCATCCTCGATAAGCGCGTGGTGGGCGGCATGCAGGGCGTATCCCTGGCGATTGCCGCCGAGCTCGGTGCGGACGTCATCCTCAACTCCGCGGCCCGAACCGTGCGTTGGGAGAAGAACGACGACGGATATCTCGCTACTGTGATTTCCGACGGCGCCACCATCACCGCCAAGCGTGTGGTCATGGCAGTTCCGCCGAACCTGTACACCCGGGTTTCCTTTTACCCGCCGCTGCCGCGCCGCCAGCACCAGATGCACCAGCACCAATCGCTGGGTCTGGTCATCAAGGTTCATGCCGTCTACGAAACTCCGTTTTGGCGTGCAGACGGGCTCTCCGGCACCGGCTTCAGTGCCTCTTCGCTGGTTCAGGAGGTGTATGACAACACGAACCACCAAGACCCCCGCGGTACCCTGGTCGGCTTCGTTTCCGATGAAAAGGCGGACTATGCGTTCACGTTGTCCCCGGAGCAACGCCAGAAGGAAATTACCGCATCCCTGGCGGAGTTCCTAGGCGATGCCGCTGCGGAACCGGTGGTCTACTACGAATCGGACTGGGGCTCGGAAGAGTGGACCCGCGGCGCCTACGCGGCTAGCTACGATCTGGGCGGCTTGCACCGCTATGGTCCCGATCAGCTGACCCCAGTAGGTCCGATCCATTGGTCATGTTCGGATTTGGCTGCCGAGGGGTATCAGCACGTGGACGGGGCCGTCCGCATGGGGCAATCCACCGCCGCCGCCCTGATCGAAGAACTGACTGGCGCAGCGCAGTAGCAGCGCAGACACAATCCAGCCCATCGGCATGAATTCGCGACAACTCTTAGCAACAACTCTTAATGACAGCTCTTAATGACAATGAAGTCCCAAGGAGGACCCTTATGCGGTATGTAGTGGGATATACGGCCAACGCCCGTGGCGGCGATGCCGTCAACTTGGCTGTGGCCTTGGCTCGACGTCAAGGCGCCACCCTGGATCTGGTCATGGTGATGCCCGAAGATTCTCCGTACAACGGCGCGTATCCGCCAGTGTCGGGCATCGGGGACATCCTTACCGAGCAGGTTTCGCAATGGATGGAAGAGGGTTTGGCGTTGATCCCGGACGATGTCCCGGCTCAAGCTCACATCCAGCGCGGAGAATCCGAGGCCGAAGCGCTCATTGCTGCTGCTCAGGAGTTGGGGGCTGTGCTGTTGGTCATTGGGGCCAGCAGCACAGGAATTTTCAAGCGCTTCTCCATTGGCTCGGTTGCCAGCTCGTTGTTGCACGCCTCTCCCCTCCCGGTGGCTCTTGCGCCGTCGGGATATAGCCGTACTGAGCCCATCACACGCCTGACCTGTGCGTTAGGTTCTCGCGTGGGGGCTGAAGAAGTTCTCGCCGTCAGTGTCGCGATGGCCAAACGGCGGGCTTTGCCCTTGCGGTTGGTTTCCCTCGTGGCCCTAGGCAACGACGATGCCGGCACCAGCGTGGATGACGCCCTGGCTCATCTGAACGGCGTTGCTCAGTCCAGTCAAACGCTAGAAGCCGGTGCGCTGGAATCTATGGCACCCGAGATCGCCGTTGGGACCGGACGAACCATTGAGGACGCCGTGGACCGGCTGGATTGGCAAGACGGTGAGCTGTTGATGATTGGCTCCAGTCGGCTGGCCCAGAAAAAATCGATCTTCTTAGGTGCCACCGCCAACCGCATTCTGCGCGCTCTGCCAGTCCCCATGATCGTTGTCCCGCGCGACTTCTCACTCTCAGAAGAAGAGGCCCTGTTATGAGTACCCGAGAAACTACTGCACAAAGTGCCACAGGGCTGAGCGAGAAGGGCCTGAAAGCTGGCTCGGTGGGATTGATAGGCGCCGTCGTCATTGGCATTTCCTGCATCGCGCCGGCCTACACCTTGACGGCTGCCTTAGGCCCCACGGTGTCCGAGGTGGGCGTGCACCTGCCCGCCATTTTCTTAGTCGGTTTTATCCCTATGCTGCTCGTGGCGCTGGGATACAGGGAACTGAACAATGCCATGCCCGACGCCGGAACCTCCTTCACGTGGGCATCGCGCGCCTTTGGGCCGTGGCTGGGTTGGATGGGCGGTTGGGGCTTGATCGCTGCAACGATCATTGTGTTGTCCAACCTGGCTGCCGTGGCCGTGGATTTTTTCTACCTTATGCTGGCGCAAATCTTCTCAAATCCGTCGCTGGCTGATCTGACAACCGTGCTCCCTCTGAACATCGCCACCACCTTGGTCTTCATTGCCGGTGCCTGCTGGATCTCCTACCGCGGCATGGAAACCACCAAGACGTTCCAGTACGTTTTGGTGGCGTTCCAACTGTTGGTGTTGGGCTGGTTCGCCATTGCCGCATTCGCGCATGTGGCTAACGGCACGGCCTTTGATGCCACGGCGATCCAAGCTGATTGGTTCAATCCATTCGCGGTGGAATCGTTCTCACAGTTTGCTGCCGGTGTTTCCTTGTCGATCTTCATTTTCTGGGGCTGGGATGTCACCCTCACCATGAATGAGGAAACCAAAAACCCGAAAAAGACCCCGGGCCGGGCGGCCACAGTAACTATTGTCGTCATCGTGGCCATCTACATGACAGTCTCCTTGGCCACACTGGCGTTCGCCGGCATTGGCACGGAGGGCCTGGGTGCGGGCAACCCGGAAAATCAAGGCAGCATCTTCGCTGTCCTGTCCGGACCCGTTATGGGGCCGTTCGCGATTCTCATGTCCCTGGCAATCTTGAGCTCATCGGCGGCATCGCTGCAATCAACGTTTGTCTCTCCGGCCAGGACGTTGTTGTCCATGGGTCATTACAAGGCGTTGCCTAAGAGCTTCGGAAAAATCAGCCCCACCTACAAGTCGCCCAGCTACGCCACCATAGCGGCGGCTATCGCCGCGGCAGCATTCTATGTTGTGACCCGCACACTCTCGGAAAATGCCCTGTGGGACACCATCACGGCCTTGGGTATGATGATCTGCTTCTACTACGGCATTACAGCCCTTGCTTGTGTGTGGTATTTCCGGGCCGAAGCATTCCGCGGCCTCCGGAGCTTCTTCTTCAAGTTCTTAGCACCGCTGGTGGGTGGAGTCATTTTGCTGGTCATGTTCTTCAAGACCGCCTACGATTCCATGGACCCGGCATACGGCTCAGGGTCCAATATTGGCGGTCTCGGTCTGGTGTTTATCCTCGGTGCCGGCGTGATTTTGCTAGGTGCAGTGTTGATGCTGATCATGAATTGGCGTCACCCCGAGTTCTTCAAGGGCCAGGTCCTCAGCCGCGCCAGTCAGATCTACAACCCGTAGTGGACGGCCGTTACCAATCGATGGCGTGCCATGGTGGCATGGGCATTTGGAATTTCATATGCCCACTACAACTGTGGCACGCCATTGTTTCCCATTTCATGAGAGACGCTCTCAAGTGAGACCTGGTGAAGTCTAATGCTCGCCCTTTCCTGAGCGCAGGTATACCTGATCCAGTATGTTTAGTGCTGTGTCTGACTGGGGGGAGAGCGCAGTGGCGGTTTTTAGATCGGCAATGCTGGCGTCGATGTTTCCGAGGCCGTATTCAGCTATTCCTCGTTGGATATAGGGATCTGCGTTGTTGGGCGCAGCGGCAATCAGCCCGTCGAGGGTGATCTTGCCAGCTTCGTAATCGCCACTGTTGATCTGGCCGACCGCCAATGCCAGGCCAGCCTCACTAGATGCGGGCGTGCGTTTTAGGGAGAGTTCGGCCCATTTGATGGCCAATGTGGCGGCTGTTGGATCGCCGTCGGTCGCAGGGCCAGCGAACGCTTGGGCCGCGAGCAGCGCCGTGTCGCCGTCCCAAGGGCGAAGCTGCAGGGCCTGTTCAAAGTAATTGTCGGCTTCTTCAGGCAGATCTTGGATGGCGGCGTTGACTCCTTTTGCCATGGGCCATTCGGCAACTGTTGCGGGCAGCGCCACTAGCAATGCAACTATGACCGCGGTCGCCGCAGCTATGGTGGTGGCTAAAGAAAAACGTTGCGATTCAGCCACGTTGGTGATGGATCGGGGCAGCCAAGGGTGCGGCTCTTCTTTACGCGGGATGGCGATCAGCCCCCCGCATAACAGCAATGCCAAAGGTGTGGTGGTCGGTGAACTGAAGTGCGTGAGCAGCATGGTGGCATAGGCGCTGATCGCGGCAAATGCGCCCACTAGGTTTCCGCGTTGGACGGGATCACTGGCGTTGTTGATGGACTTGATGCTACAACGAGCCACCATGACCAACGCCGCTAGCAACAGCAGCAGTAGCGGTAGCCCGCCCACCACGAGCGCCTGTAATAGGACCATATGCGGTGAATCCGGGGGGAAGGTGTTGCCGATTTCCGCAGCCCACTGCGTGGTGATGTAGTCCGGAAAGAGGTCGACGAAACTATTGGACCCGACTCCGCTCCACAAGTGGTCCCGCACCATGGCCAAAGACTGCTCCCAGAGCATCGCTCGACCGGACACTGTGCCGCTGCTAAACAGGCGGTCCCGGGTGGCCGGGATTAGGAAAGTCGCGAGGACGACGGCTGCCACTGCACAGCTCGCAATGAGCGCAGTGGCCTTGGTGCGTTTTCCGCGCTGGATCGAGGAGAAAACCGCAACGAAAACGATTACAAAGAATAGACCCAGGAGGGCTGCCCTGGATCCGGACAGGACAGAGGTGAGGGCGCCTGCGATCGATCCAGCCCGTAACAACCACCGCCAGTTATCGCGGCAGGTGATAGCCGGTACGGACAATGCTGCGACCATGAGCACCGCCACCAGCCCTTGATCGCTTGCGTTGCCCAAGGTGGCGCCCGGTCTTAAATCGGCGGCTCCGCCGAGAGGACGCAGGCCCATACTTTCCAAGAGACTTACAATTGCGAGCACAAGCGAGGTTCCCGCCAACGCGCGGTGCAGCCATTGCCATGCTTGGAGTTTTCCGTCTCCGCCGAGGACTTTCGCCCCCAACGCCAGTGAGCCTGCGTAGATGCTCAGTGTGAGAAGACCCTCGTAACGCGGCCATCTGCCCAGAAGCCCAGCTAGGGGTGTTTCGGACAAGGCAACGCCAACGACGACCACGGCGGCTCCTCCCATGACGATCAATGCCAGACGCAACGGCAAACGGGCGCCTTTGCGTGCGAAAAGACCGCAGCCCAAGGCTAGGAGAACGATTAGGAGCTTGACCCAAGTGAATCTGAAAAATCCGCCTGGAACGAATGCCAGAATCGAAAAAGCAATCAATACAGGCCCGAACATCCCCAAAATATCACCACGGGTTGGCTGCGACAGGTGCTTGCGGCGGTTCTTGATGACTTGACCTTCCTTGACGCGGATTTTTTGGCGCGTAAATTCGTAGAGTTAACTTGCCCAAAGTCATTATTAATTGTTGAAAGAAATCTTCCGAACAAACCCTATACCGCGTATAAGCTTGGGACGATCATGCTTGTCTAAGTTCAAAGTAACAATGTCAAAATTTTGGGGAGAAATGAAATTTAGATCGAATAAAGCTGGATTGGTAGGTCTCGTGAGCCTGCTGCTCATGGCCTTAATGTTGATGGGGATCATTCCCGCTCAAGCCGCTACCACCACGGGTTCCATTAGCGGAACAATCTTTGCACCCGCCGGAACTGATTTTTCGCAAATGTGGATCTCTGTCAGCGATGAGCACGACGGGTCAAAATATGGCAGTGCCGAGGTCGATTCTAAGGGTGTCTTTAAAGTTGGCGATTTATCTGCTGGCTCATACAGGATATCTGTTAGTAACTTCGGTGGAGGGCTCCTTGATGGGTATTTCGGTGGTGACGGGTCGTATGAGAATGCCACACTCGTCAAGATCGCTGCCGGGCAAGTAGTCACGGGTAAGAACATAACCCTCGTCAAGGAAGCTACAATTTCCGGGAAGGTCGCAGTGCCTGCCGGCACAACTACCGACGGGATTTATGTCCAGATTAGTGACGCTTCGACCTTGAATTATGTTGGCTCCGCGTCAGTGAACTCGGATGGTACGTACAAACTCCAGGGCCTGAAAGCTGGGAAGTACAAGCTGGAATTTAGCGCGAGGGGGTTAGAGCAATCCTTGCTGTCGCAGTGGTATAAAAATGCGGCTACTGCTGAGACCGCAACCGTCATTACGGTAACGACGGGGCAAAACCTCTCCGCTATAAATGCGACCCTAGCTAAGGGTGCGACGATTTCCGGGAAAGTCACGGTCCCGGCCGGATATAAAGCTGGCGAGGTGTACGTCTACGTCCATTCGGCTGGTAAGCAAGATTATGCGGGATACGGGAGTGTCGCGACAGATGGTTCATTCAAAGTTGGCGACCTCGCCGGGGGCAGCTATAAGGTGGAATTCCAGGCCTGGTCTGGAAACCCTAGGCTGATTGGCCAATGGTATTCGGGGGCTTCCACCTTCGCCGAGGCAACTCCAATTACCGTAGCGACGGGGGCCAACAAGACAGGTATCAATGCCATCTTGGTCAAAGGCGGAATAGTTACGGGTAAGGTCACGGCGTCGGGCGTCGCCGGCTCCTACAGCGTTGATGCGTTTGATTCCAACGGGCAAAAAGTCGGCGGTACGTACTCCGATAGTCAGGGAAATTACAGTCTCCAGGGATTGGCCACCGGCTCCTACAAGGTTGCTTTCAATCGTGCGAGTGGCGTGTCACTCTCGGAGGCCCAGTATTACGACAATAAGGGCGAATCTGAGGGACTCGGTGCTGCCAAGACCCTCACGGTATCAGCAGGGAAGTCCACAGCCGGGATCAATGCGAATCTTCGCGTTGGCGGGACCCTTACTGGAAGCCTGCTCGATACCGCCGGGAATGCTCTTCCCGGGGTTAAGGTCGACACCTACACCACCGGTGATGTGTTGACTACGAGGAGCGGCACCACCGGTAAAGATGGCAAATTCACGATCGGTGGCCTGACCACGGGCAACTACATGGTGGTCGCCAACCCTTACGGCATCAAGACTGCGACCATGCCCGGTTCCCTGTATTCGGGCAATGTGACAGTGAGGGCCAACGCCAAAGCCATTGCCGCCATCGTCGGCAAGTCTGTCAGCAGCGGTACGTTGTCTTACAAGACGGCAACTTCGACTGCGCCGAAGGCTTTGACGGCTGGTACTCCGACGATTTCGGGTACTACGGTCTCGGGTCAGAAGTTGACGGCGAACGCTGGTATTTGGGGTCCTGCTGCGGTGACGTTG
>NZ_JBTNDB010000017.1:0-83700 GCF_054511175.1 Arthrobacter sp. Sr24
GTTGTTGGCCGGATCGCTTTCGTGGTTTGAGAATGCCTGGCGGTAGGCCAACAAGAGCAACAGGGCGCCGAAGACGTAGAAGATCCAGGACAGGTTCTCGATCAGCGTCGCGCCGACGGCAATGAAGATGCCACGCAGTACCAGCGCGATGATGATGCCTACCATCAGTACCTTCTGCTGGTAGATCTTCGGTACGGCGAACGCACCCATGACCAGCAGGAAAACAAAGAGGTTGTCGATCGACAGTGCCTTTTCGGTGAGGTAACCGGCGAAGTACTCACCCCCGTATGTCCATCCCGAGAGCGTGCCGACGCCGACGCCGAACAGCAGTGCGAGGCTGATGTAAAACACCGACCATCGGGCGGATTCACCGATGGAGGGTTCGTGGGGCTTGCGCACGTGGACGAAGAATTCGTAAACGAAGAAGACGATCGTCACGGCGATGGTGATGATCCAGATCAGGGGCGATACCTGCATGAGGGTACTCCAAAGGGATATGGCGTGGACATGATGCCAAGGTCTCCTCCGCTCTGATCAGTTCAGAACCGATGGCCCGGGATGCACCATTGCACACGTATTGACGGACGATCGCGGACGGGAGTACTCCCCTTGATATAGACCAGAATACAACATGGCCAACCGGTCGTTGAGGCCGTGAGTCCAAGATCCAGGATTCACCCATCGAATTCTTGGCGATTATGGAGCCTTGACATTGCCCCGCTACCAACCAGAAATCCCCCATAGCCCGGATAAGAACCGGAAATCACACGGACGGGGCAACACCTCGTGGGCGTCAAGACCAGGCATCGTCCACCATGCGCCCACAGCCCCGAAGGCCCCCGTTGACGGTCCCCTCTGGCGGCGCGGAGCGTCGACGCACCAAAGGCATGGCGAGCCCGGTGGCACAGCGAGTGCTCTATTTTCCCAAGATCAGATAAGCTTGGGAAAGTAGGACGCTCGGTTTCCCACCCACACCGGAACCAGTCCACGCACCCGGCATCCGCGAGAGGCACCCATGGGCACCGAGAACACCACCTGGCCCTCGATCCGCTTCGAGGAAGTCCCGTGGGACGCGGCGCCCGATGCCAGCCAGTCACGCCGCCAGCGCCTGCTCGCCCGCGGACCCTACCAAGCCGCCGTCGTGCCGCCCATCAAGGACGCCACCGCCCTCATCAGCACCCGGGTCCTGGCCCTGGCTGAGGAGGCAACCATTGACATGGTCCGCTTCGACCGGGATCTGGGTGAGAGTGCGGCCCCCTTCGCGACCCTGCTGCTGCGCAGCGAGTCCGTGGCCAGCTCCGAAATCGAGAACCTCACCGCGGGAGCCAAGAGAATCGCGCTGGCCCAACTGGGAGACCAAACAAGTCCCAATGCCTCTCTGATTGCCTCCAACGTCTCGGCCATGCACGCCGCCATCGCGCTCTCCGATGAGTTGTCCCTGCCCAACATCCTAGCCATGCACCGTGCCCTGCTGCAGGCCTCGCATCCGCAGATCGCCGGGACGCTGCGCACTGCACCGGTGTGGATCGGGGGCAACTCCCCGCACACCGCCATCTTCGTTACGCCACGCCATGAAAGCCTTGAAGCCGCACTGGAGGACCTGGTCGGCTTCATGCGGCGCGATGACCTGCCGATCCTGACCCAGGTCGCCATCGCCCACGCCCACTTCGAGACCATCCACCCGTTCCCCGACGGCAACGGCCGCACCGGCAGGGCCCTGGTCGGTGCCCTGCTGCGCAACAAGGGCGTGACCCGGAGGGTCACCATCCCCGTTTCCTCCGGGCTCCTGGCAAACACCACCTCCTACTTCGAATCCCTGGGCGCCTACCAACACGGCGACCCGGAACCCATCACCGAAATGTTCGCCGAATCAACCTTCGCCGCCACCGACAATGGCCGACTCCTGGCCGCCGACATCACCCAGGTGCAGTCCGACATCCATGCCGCACTGCCCCACAAGCCCAGCGACAGCATGGCCGCCACCATCAGCTACCTGGTGCGGGAACCGGCCCTGAGCGCCGAATCCCTGATCGAGATGACAGGCCAATCCTCAAGCTCCGCCTACCGCAACATCACCACCCTGGAAACCCTCGGTGCGCTCAAAGCCAGCAGCCACATCAAGGGCCGCAAGATATGGATCGCCCCGGCCGTCATCGAAGCCCTGGACGAATTTGCGCTGCGCGCCGGAAAGCGCACCCGCGCCTAACCGTCCGCCAAGATGATCCCTGCATCAGTCACCCGGTGCGGGCATCCATGGTCCCGAATTCGGTAACGCCTACTCTTCGGTGCCCTGGTTTCCTGTCTTGTCGGTGTTGTTCCAGTACAGCGCGGCCTGTTCCTGCAGGACGGCCAGGGCCCCGCGGGCCTCGGCCAGGGCTTCGCATGCCTCCTGGGTGCGGGCCTGCTCGGCTTTCAGGGCCTCGGCCGCCACCCGGCGCTCCCCCTGATGGCGGGCGGCTTCTTCGGTGCGGTGCCCATAGCCGGGCCACCTCTTCCTCCGCGGCGATGGCGATTGCCGCCACCCACGCGCGTCAACAACCCAGCACTAGTGGCCGCTGATTTCCTTGGCCGTCAAAGGCCACGCGTTCCGCCCGATGGAGAAAGGCTCAACGTAGTACCTATTAGGTCTTCTCCGCTTCCGTTTCATGACGAGTCTCCTCCACGAGGATCGGTGTCTCTCAATTTTCTCGTCTGATACATACACCGTCAAGGAACGTCGGGCGCAACCAGCGGCAGAATCCACTCAGTGCCAGCCTGCGCCCGGCACTAGGAGAATTGAGTCAGGTACCCCTTCGCCCTTCGAACCACGGATGACGAGGTAATGACGTCCACTGGTCATCGCTGGCTGGATCGTGGCCATGTGCCGTTGTCAGTGGACCAAGACCACCACCGAGGTCTTTGAAACCGGCGGATTCAAGGGTTTCCGCTGGTCCGATGGCGAAAACACGCCGCACCTCCCCCTGCATAATCCCGCAGAAGCCCAAATCCTGGATGTGGGAACCCGAATCGAGCTCCATGACAACCAATGCCACCCCGCCCGGTGTGGACTGGAACCGCCCCGCAACGAGAACCCCGCCCTGCTCACCGGCTGGATACTCACGGGGACCGGAATCCTGTGCGCCGTGACGGGATTCATCCTGATGATGCCCTGACCCGACTACACGCCATTTCGCAGTCATCCGAATCGGGCCTGGAACCGGTCCCGCCGCCTGGGAAGCCACCGGGTTGCGGGTGTCGGCATACGCCTGGGACTGCAACCACCTTCGCGTCCACAAATCCACCCGCGTCCCATACCCTACGGTGCGCCGACGAAGGGCACCTGCCCGCGCAGGACACAGGAACCACGACCCGGAACCACTGCGAACGAGGGATCTTTCGCATCAATCGCGGTTTGCCACGGAACCCGCAGTGTTCGGATCAGTCATTGCGTCGAATCCGGACATGGTCAATGCTCATGGTCGCCGGGAACCTGGTGCTTTGGTCAGGATCCCCCGGATACTCGCCCCCGACGGCCAGGTTCATCACCAGGTACATCGGCTCGTCCGGCACCTCCTTGCCGTCTAGTCGCCATACGCGCTTTCCATCAAGGATGAAATCCAACCTTCCGGGGGACCAGTCCAGGCCGATGGTGTGCCAACCGCCGGCCAGGGAAGCCCCTCCCGGCAGGAGATAGTCTTTCCCGATGGATGGGGCCGAGTCGTCCTTGGGATGCAGGTGCAGTCGCAGGCGTCCCGTATCCTCACCGGTTACTTCCAGCATGTCTATCTCGGGTCGGGAATTCTCGCTGGCGGGAAGCAACCAGATGGCCGGCCACAGGCCGCGGCCGGCGGGCAGGCGAAACCGGACCTCGACCTTCCCATACGTGAAGGCCAGCCTGGGTGCCCTCTGGTGGGCCGGCGGGCCCGTCGTCACCATGCCCGAGGCGAAGCGATAGTCCTTGCCGTCGGATGCAGATATCGCACTGCGCTCGGCCGTCAGGTGAAGTGCTCCTTCGGAGACCTTGACCTGTCGCGGAAGGTACCATTCGAGTTCGTTGTTGGTCGCTATGGTGCATCCGTCGTCCTGCCACCAGTGGCAGGTGTTCCAGAGGGAGGCATCCAGCGTGTTTTCGTCGAACCCCTCGTCCAGCAGCATCCCGTCCGTGGAAGCTGCATCGGGGTGGATCCCACTGTTGAGGCCGTCAGTTGGCTGAATTTGGGTACTGCCTGGATTTTCGTCCGGAACCTGAGAAGTACATCCCGACAGCAGCGCCAAGGCGATCAATCCGGTGACGGACCCAAAAACTTCTCTCTTCCGGCCCATGACCCGATGATAGCTGTAACGATCATGCCCCGCCACCGGCCATCCTTCCATACAAGATTTCCGGTCGTGGCGGACGGTGCCCGCGTCGGAACGCTCGCCCCATGGCTGGAGAGCAGGCGACCGGACCACTGAATCATTCGGCCCGCCGGATGCCCAGGACATGACTCCATGGGGCACCTTGGACAACCCCGTACCTGGCCGCTGCATACAACTCCTGGGGAACTGCCCACCCAGGTTCCTCTGACTTGATGGAACCGGGACCGACCCCGCCTGGTGCCCGAGCAACTGAAAAAGCGCGAACCCGAATACCGCGGGTCACCTATAATGCCTTGGCGCGGGGCGCGAGCTTGAACCACGGCTCCCCCATCGGGATACCGAGCGCCTTCGCCTCGGCGCTGCGGGTGACGGCGCAGCCGTCATTGTTCGAGAGCACTATCAGCGGTTTGCCCTCCAAGGACGGATCAAAGGCCCGTTCGGCGCTGGCATAAAAGCTGTTGACGTCCACATGGGCAATGGCCTGCATACGTTCCATGACCGCGGCCTACAGGAGATGGTGGAGCGCAACGGAGGCAGTCCCCCAAATTTCGAGCGACGCCAACTCGGGAACACGAATGTCCGGGTAGTCAGGATTTTCCGCCTGCAGAATGACCCCTGTAGGGGTGATGCGCAGCCGCTTGACGGTCAGCTCCCCGTCAAGGACGGCAACCACGATGGACCCGTCTTTGGGTTCAAGTGCGCGGTTGACGATCAGCTCGTCCCCATCACTGATCCCAGCGCCTTCCATGGAATGGCCAGAGACGCGAATGATGTAGGTGCTTGTGACGTCCTTAATCAGGTGATCGTTCAGGTTGATCCTGCCGTCAAAATAGTCCTGTGCAGGAGATGGATAACCAGCTGCCACGGTGACCGGGGCAAGTAGTGGATGCACGACGGGGGCCGCGAAGTCTACAATACAAATTTTCGATACATGAGGCATGACACACCAACTACTAGAAATAAAGTTCTACTAATTGAGTGTAGGTCCTCCCACTGACAACAGCCATGCCGGGGGGCATTGAGATTGGGCACTCTGCCTAGCGTTCGACTCTTACGCTCAACAGCCGGTAACCCTCTTCAAGTGTGCGGCGCATGGCGTCCACGCCTGCCTGATAGTCGGCTGCGTCCACTTCCGTTTGCTCAATGACGCTGCCCTCAATACGTTCCACGGTTCCGAAGATCTTCACCGCATGATTGTAGGCGGATCTGCACCCAGGAGAGCCAGGGGTCCCAGGTCTATGATGTTAAAGATGTAGGAGCCCAGCTGTAACTGGGCCCCTACCGATTGGGACTACTAGATCCAGTCCATAACTACATCAACTGTTTTTGCGATGTAGCTGAGAATCGCAAAGGCGTACGTGCACACCAACAGCGGGTGCGTACGCCTTGCGGTTCCCAGTGCTACAACGGTTCGGTGTTCTTCGCGTTGTCTCACTGGCCCTCCTTTCTTGGGTTGGTTCCTCTTGATTCGGCAACGGTCTGGCCGTCACCAAAACTCTATTAATGCGGTACTTTGCACTTGGCATTCAGTACCAGCTACGCAGCTTTTGGTTCTTTCTTCTTAAGCCTTGCTGCCCGTTCGGTCTTGGCTGCACCACGCGCAAGCTGACGTGATTCTTGGCTGTACTCGCCCGTGAGCCAGTAATATTTGCGACGCGTTCGGCCGATGTCGGACAAGGGCGCCTTGGTCCATTCGTCCCTCTCCCCTAGTAGGTCGAGTTTCCTGAGTTCTTCCAGGCCGTCCTTGACCATCCCCTCTTTGAGTCCGTACCAGGGCAACCCGTCCGCGTGCGTCATGTACATTTCCGCTTTCTGGTTCGTCTCCTTGGCAATGATCAGCAGCATCGCCAGGCCCGGCAGCTTGAGTTTGGCGAAATAGTCCTCCGTCCAGAACACATCGGGCAAAGTGAAGTAGGCATTGGCTCTGTCAGTGCGCCCTCCCGGCGCACTGTAACGTTCTTTGCCGTCTTCGCGGCGGGGAATGATCAGCACTTGTTGTCCCACTCGGACACGTTTCTCGATGAGGCCCTTGTCTTCCAGAACCTTCAACGATCGGGAGAGCGTGGAGGCCGAAAAGGTAAGGCCCTTGGATGTGGGTGGCTCAAGTGCACGCAACCAGATCTTGGCATTGAGCGGCTTTGTCCTATCTTCCAGCCATGGCCAGCAGGTCAAAATCAGCAGGTAGACCAGCAGTGCGCGGTGGTATTTGCCGCTTGCCAGTATCCCCACTGTGCTGCCTCGTTCCTTTTCGTCGTCCGGGAGCTGGACCAGGATGTGCCTAAGTTGCAGATATCCGCGGGCAGACACCCTTGTCATCGCGGCTCGCGTCTCGGCTGGTGTGGCCGAGACGGCTGCCATGGACACGGCCTCTGTGGTGGGGTCAGTTTCGCTGTTCGTTGTTTCGTTCATGAGTACAAGTTGACCACGAAATTCAGAACTACTCTGGTGCACATTTTTGAGGACTCTTGCGTCCTGAGGCCAGATACTGAGATGCCCCTTAATCCTTATAGATGCTACCCATTGCGATTCGTCATTCGAAACGATGACGATGCTCCCCCAAAACCGGTCCGTCACGTGGGGCGTCGACTTTTGGGCTGGGGTTGGGGTTTTTTTGCGTTCTGAGAAAATTCTTGCCATTTTTGGCCACTTTGAGTCAAACGCTTGGTACTTGCACCTCGCGCGCCGAAGGAATCCCTGCGTCCGACTTCGGAAAACTGGCCAGGTCTGGTTGTCTAATGTCATGGGAATCCGCCGCAACGAAGCTCCAAACACCCCTCCCGCTGATGAGGGTTCTCCACTTGTACCTGGGGTGAGCGCGCATCGTGGGGAAAACGACAAGCGGAGGCGCCGTCGACAAATAAGATTCCGCTTCCTGCTCGCCGCCGTGTTCCTGGTCGTGGCAGTGGTCATTCCGATCGTGTGGCCTTCCGTGACATACATACAGACACTCCCCGCAGCTGCCGCCGTGGTGGGTGCCATTATTGCCATACAAAAAGCGGACGCCAGCGCTGACGCTGCGGCTCGTGCGGAGGCGGCACAGGAAACTGCGGAACGCGCATCGCGGGCAGCCCACTACGCACTTGCCTTTCAGGCTCGCCCGATTGTCTCTGTCTTGTGGACTTCCCGTCAGGAAGACCACCCAACGTGGGGACTCCTCCTGTTAGCTGACCGCGAGGCCACGGACATTCAGGGAAAATGGCACTACGCTGACGGTCGACCGCCACTAAATGTGACCTTTCCCGAAGTCATGCCTGGCCCCAGTGGTTCGCTCAGCGTCACCAGTCCGCCCCTGGTGATTCGACTGGGCATCCCGACCACGGTGAAGGTTGCGGAGATTCACAAGCACATCGTTAAGGGATCTCTTGAATTCTCGGATAGTGCTGGTTTGGCTAGGTGGCGAAGCGTTTGGCGTTATCTGCCTCCTGATCTCTCCGATCCTTTCGCATCCCATTCCCAAGCCCCGAACGCCACACATGAATTGACACTGGTCAAACTTCTAGGAATGCCTGACGACCTCTAACCCAAGAAGAGTGCCCTAACCAGTCGTCCAAGTTCCAAGGAAGTGGGACACTCCACGGGCTTGGCCCATTGAGAACTTGCCCGATAGCCGACCACTAATCACAAACAACATTTCTTAGGACTCTAAAGGCCCAACACTGCTTGATTGCCGGTAGATTGGCCTCATGTTGCGAGAAATTCGTCATCCTAGATACGTGGAGTGGGCGGACGAAGTCCTGTCTGTTGCACAGAACGTCCTGCAGGAATGGCCCGGCGAGCAATCGGGGGATGGAGATTTTTTTCCATCAGTTGCACATTCGATCTGCATCACTCAGACGGAACGACTAAGGGCAGCCGTGTCGCTCTACAGAACAGGCCTCGGCAACCATGCTGCAGCGTTCGTGCGAATAGCGTACGAAGAGAACACCTGGCTTTACTACCTGGCCACGATTGAAGATCACCAGTTGAGAAATGACTTGCTCATCACGATGCGAAATCTCAACGTAGGCCAGCGAGTAAGCACACAAAAAGACTTCTTCGGGGAGGACGAAGCCAAGGCAACGGGGTTCCTTAAGTCAGCTCATGATGAACTCGAACCTCAACGTACAGAGAACCTGCGACGGTTCGAAGAGTTGGCTGTCAAACTCGACTGGCCTTCAAAACGTGCCCGTGGTGGTCGTCCAGGTGGGCTGCCCAAGATTGGTTGGCTTGCTGAGAAGCGCTTCGGAGAGAAACACCCCGTGCATGGCTTTCTGGCTGAGTGCTCTTCACAGTATGTGCACTTTAGCGCCTACCAAACCATGCGGGGCGTGGCCAAAGCTTCTGATGGCTCCGCCTCCTATAGTGACGATTTTCAGCGTGGCATCGATTCAGGATTCGCGCTTGGTTGGCTCACGGAACTTCTCATCGGTTGCTTTACCCCGATGAAAAACTGGGCCGCTCCTAGACTCGATTTCAGTGATCAGTGGCTCCAACATTGGCCTACGCACATGGCACGGATACAAAAGGACTTACGCTCATATGGCCTTCCAGCACTGATCTACGCTGCAGATCTAGTGCGCGATCAGAACGATTGAAGTGGAGGCCCACTGTTCCTAAAACACTCTGCCCCCACCCGTTCCACTTCCAAGGAACTGGGACTGAGGTGTGTCAAGGATCTGGGACAGTTGGTTCGGTTCTTTTGGGTTAGGCAGCAGCGAGTTGTTGCTGGTTTTGGGTGGTGAAGTTGGCCATGGCTGTTGCCGGCGGTAGGCCGTTGTTGTGGGTGTGGGGTCTCCACCGGTTGTAGAAGGCCTCGATGTAGCGCATGGTGGCCCGTCTGGCGTCTTGGCGGGTATCAAAGCTGTAGTGGTGGTAGAACTCGTTCTTCAGGGATGAGAAGAATGACTCGGCCACGGCGTTGTCCCAGCAAACACCGGCTAATCCCATGGATTGGCGGATGCGGTTTCCGGTGCACCAGGTCCCGAATTCTCTGGAGGTGAATTGCGTCCCGTGATCGCTATGGAAAATTGCACCAGCACGTAGGTGGCCGTGGTCTCTGGCCATCGTCAGCGCGCTGACGCAGAGGGAAGCGCGCATGTGGTCGGCCATGGCCCAGCCAACGATCATACGGGTGCACAGGTCGATGACGGTGGCCAGATACAGCCAGCCCTCACCAGTCCTGAGGTACGTGATGTCTCCGACCATGCGGGTGCCAGGGGTGTCGGCGGTGAAGTCTCGGCCGATCAAGTCCTTGAAGACTTTATCTGGGTCCGAGGGGATCGTGGTGCGTTTGAAAGCGCGCATCCGCTTGGCCGCCCAGCCGTTCTCTGCCATGATCGAGGCCGTTGTTCCTACGGAAATCTCAACGCCGGCTGTGCTGAGTTTCGCGTGAACCATGCGGTGGCCAAAGATGCCGTCGGAGGAATCAAAGACAGTCTTCACCTGATCAGTCAGCTCCCGGTGGCGAATGGTTGTGGGCGTATCGGTGGCTTCTTTCCACCGGTAGTACGAGGACCGTGGCACTCCGAGGTGTCGGCACATCCAGGCCACTTTCTCTCCAGCGCTCTCCTCCTGCAGAACAAGACGATAGAAGTCATCTACCGTTGCTCTTTGGCGAAGAACGCTGAAACTTTTTTTAGGAACTCATTCTCCCTTTCAAGCTCGCGCATTCGAACTTCCATGGCCTTGTACTTGGCGGCATCCACCGGTAAATCTGGTTTCCGGCCACCGCCTTCTTGGCCCTCGCGGGAGAGTTTGATCCAGCGCTTTAGCGCCGTCAGGGAGATGCCGAGCTCAGCAGCTACAAGAGCTATTGGGCGGCCAGAGGATTCAGCCAAGGCAACAGCATCAGCCTTGAACTCATCGGAATAGGTTGGTCGAGAAGACATGGGAACAATCCTTTCAGGAACTGTCTCACATCATTAGTACACCTCAGTAAGCCGATCCCTCAGCGCGCGATCACGCATCGTCGGGGAACGGAAGACCGGTCTCATAATTAAGCTGCGGCAGCCCTGCATTGCTTCGCCGCAGATTCTCCTGAATGTGCGCCATGCGCTCGGGCCAGTCTTTCCCGTCCGTCGCCCCGCCTGTCAGATGAAGATTTAGTTGGCGAACGAGATCGTTCGCCGCGTCTAGGTCGGGCTGAACTACCCGGTAGAACTCAATGTTGAACCAGTCGAAGAGTGCCACCATGCCCGCCTCGTAAGGATCGACAATGCTGATCAGACGAACTGAATTTCGACTATTCAGATAAGCCCGTGAACCGGCATTCCAGCCCTTCCACTCGACTAGTACATCACTATCCAATCCGACCTCAGTCGTTTGAGTGTCAGGGGTAATCCGGCCGCTGAAATGCCAAGGGGCGGACCGGTAATGAAGCATGTAGTTCCGCAAGTCCCGCAGCACAGTCACCCCATCGATTGCTCGAACGAGCATTGACTGCTTGTTGTAGCTCTCTTCGAACGGGTTTCCAAGCGTTTTGGCAACGCGACGCGCCACGTCGATGACTGTTCCCATGGCCGCCAAGTACGCGCTTAGCGTACTGTCTAGGGCGCCCACATACTGCTCACGAGCGTCCAGCGGGGGGATGTTTCGCATCAACTCGTTTTGCATGTTCTCGTCAGTTTCGCCGTGATGAAGCAGTGCTCGAAGCTCGACAGACCGCTGGTACCAGGGACTAAAGGTCCGCTGAACATCGGCCATCAATTGGTCGGCCTTCTTGCCCGGATGGTTCTTCAGCGACATCTGTAGGCGCTCGTACTCTGCCCTGTGGGCCTCTTGCTCATCGGTCGAAGTCATGCCCCCAATTATGCCGCAGCGCACGAAATGGCTTGTGGGAACACAATCTGCGGTAGTGAATTCGTGAGAGCAAGGTCTCGCCCCTCGAGCACACCTCGACCCAGTCGATCAGCTCAGGCTTTGAAGCGCATCTCGCTGGCGGTCGACCGAGTAGTCAATCGCAACACTTGGCGTCTCCTTGAATCGGGATCAGGTGCCCAATTGCCGGTCGACCAGCGTGCGACCTCGCCGCGGTCGGGGTGCCGCATCAGCACTGTTGTTGGAATGACCGCTTACCCCGCTTGATCTGCTTGCCCCGCACAGGTGCCCCATACTGGCGTCCTGCGGTTTCTCGTAACCCTAGGGTTTCGAGACAATCGATCGAGACACTTCAGGTGTGAGCCACAACGATAAGTGGCCTGTTTTTCACAGTGCTTAGTGGCGGTGTTTTCTGGCCTTGGCTGTTGCATCTTCGGGCCGATGGATCAAGCACCCACATTGACTGCTGTCGCTCGGTGCGCGGCGTCTGATTAGTGAACAGGGGTGCTGATCGCTACGGCTCGCTTGGCGGCAGGGAGTGATTCCTCGGCGGTTGCGGAACCGCCGCACTGCCGAAGTTCGCGCAGTGGTCCTGCCGGACTCCATGGGTGGTCTCGGCGAGAGCTATCGCTGGATGGCTGGGACTAGGCCAGGGAGAGGAAGAGTTTTTCCATGTCGGCACGGTCGGCTGTGGGGTCCTCGCTTTTCAGGCACTGCTCGAGCCCGGTGGCGATAATGGAGAACCCGGCACGGTCTATGGCCTTGGAGGCGGCGGAAAGCTGGGTGACCACCGCGCGGCAGTCGCCGCCTTCCTCCAGCATGCGGATCACGGCGTTAAGCTGGCCCTGGGCGCGCTTGAGCCTGTTGATGGCCGGTTTCATGGTGTCCGCTTCAAGTTCCATGGTGGGTCCCTTCAAGGTGTTGATTTCTTCAATGGTATACCCCCGGGGGTTCCCTTAGCGTATCAATGGCAGTGATTCTCGATACCCCCTTGGGTATATGCCATACTCGAATACAGAGGGGGCGGCCAAGCCTCCATCAACAACCCCAGACGCAAGGAGTCACCATATGTGCCGTGCGACCAAATGCCGTAAGTGCCAGAAAACCACCTGGGCCGGATGTGGCCAGCATGTCAAGCAGGTCATGGCCCACGTGCCGCGGAGCGAGCGCTGCTCCTGCGATCCAAATGCCCCGAAGGAGTCCGGCAAGAAAGGCGGCTTCTTCGCGCGCCTCTTGGGCCGCTAGGCCCAGCCTCGCATGCGCCTGCGGCGATCGGCACCATTCCCGATGGTGTCGATCGCCGCTTTTTTGTGCATCCGTGAACGACTTGACGGATACCCCAGGGGGTATTATTGTTGTCTGTGAACCGGATACCCCCAGGGGTATGAAGGGTAAACTGACCAACCACAAGGAGAACCAATGCTTCTCGAACGAATCTATGACGAGGACCTGGCACAGGCCAGCTACTTCATCGGCTGCCAGGCCAAGGGCGAGGCCCTCGTGGTGGACGCCCGGCGCGACATCCAGGTGTACCGGGACCTTGCCGCAAAAAACGGCATGAAGATCACCGCCGTCACCGAGACCCACATCCACGCCGACTACCTCTCCGGCACCCGGGAGCTGGCCGCCGCCACCGACGCGGAGATTTACGTTTCGGGCGAGGGCGGGCCGGACTGGCAATACGAATTCGAAGCCGAACGCCTCTTTGACCAGTCCACCATCACGCTGGGAAACATCACCGTCACCGCCCTGCACACCCCGGGACACACCCCCGAACACCTTTCCTTCCTGGTCACCGACGGCGCCTTCAGCGACAAGCCGGGCTTCCTGCTCTCGGGTGACTTCGTCTTCTCCGGGGACCTGGGCCGTCCGGACCTGCTCGATGAGGCCGCCGGCGGCACCGACACCCGCTTCGCCGGGGCGCATGATTTGTTCGTCTCGCTGAAGAACAAGTTCCTGACCCTGCCCGACTACGTACAGGTCTACCCCGGCCACGGTGCCGGCAGCGCCTGCGGCAAGGCCCTGGGCGCGATCCCGTCCTCCACCGTCGGATATGAGCGCAGCTTCGCCTGGTGGGGTCCGTACCTGGAGGCCAACGACGAGGCGGGGTTCGTCGAGGCACTGCTTGACGGGCAGCCCGACGCGCACGCCTACTTTGGCCGGATGAAGCGCGAAAACCGCCAGGGCCCTGCCATCCTGGGCGAACGCGCACCGCTGGCCGAACTGGCCACCGGGGACGTCGCGGC
This sequence comes from Arthrobacter sp. Sr24, assembly GCF_054511175.1. NCBI lineage: Bacteria > Bacillati > Actinomycetota > Actinomycetes > Micrococcales > Micrococcaceae > Arthrobacter > Arthrobacter sp. Sr24. The sequence goes on from NZ_JBTNDB010000017.1 coordinate 13,380, forward strand.
CGCCTTGGCCGCGGATGACATCGGCGTGGTCGACACCCGCCACCACACCGAGGTCCATCAGGGCACCGTCGCCGGGGCACTGAATATCCCGGCCGGCACCAAGGCCGCAAGCTACGGCGCCTGGGCCGTGGACCCGGAAACCGACCAACGCCCGCTGGTGCTCCTGGCCCCGAACAGCGAAAGCGCAACCGAGATGTGGGACCACCTCATCCGCGTGGGCATCGACAAGGTCGCCGGATACCTCACTTCCCTGGACGGCCTGCCGGTCTACGTGCCCCGCACGATCTCCCCGGCCGACTTGGCAGGGTTCGATGCCGCCCTGCTGCTGGATGTGCGCAACAAGACCGAGCACACTGCCGGACACGTGCCCGGCTCCGAACAGCTCAACGCCGGACGGGTGCTCTGGAACACCGAGAACCTTCCGTCCGACGGCGTGATCGTGAGCTACTGCCAGTCCGGGGTCCGCAATTCCGTGGCCGCCTCCGCCCTGCGCCGCGCCGGGTTCGACGTCGTCGAGCTCGAGGGCAGCTACGCCGGCTGGGCAGACTGGAAGCAAATGCAGAACGCCTAGGTTCTCCACCACCCATCCTTCACCCATAAATTCCACGTATTCCCGGTCCCGCATCCCCCTTTCCGGATGCGGGACCGGCCGGGCGCCATGCCCGGCAGAAAGGGCCCACAAGCCATGAACCCCATTCCCCAGACCACCAGCCCCGAAGAACTCAAGGACTGGATCGCAGCTGGCTCCGACGTTGTGGTGCTTGACGTGCGCTCAGCCGCCGAATTCGAATCCCTGCACATCCTGGGCTCCTACAACGTCCCCCTCCCGTTGCTGGCCGAACACACCGAGGAACTCGCGGCCAAGCTTGACACCAAGGTGGTGCTGGTCTGCCAATCCGGCGTGCGCGCCACCGAAGCCAAGACCAACCTCGCGTCAGTGGGATTCGGCAACGCCCATGTCCTGGCCGGCGGCGTCCCGGCTTACAAGCAGGCCGGCGGCCGGACCGTGGAAGGTTCCAAGCGCTGGGACCTGGAACGCCAGGTGCGCATGGCCGCCGGTTCCCTGGTGATCGCCGGCCTGGCCGGGGGCAAGTTCCTGTCCCCGCAGATCCGCACCGTTGCCGGGGTCATCGGGGCGGGACTGACCTTCTCCGCGGCCACCAACACCTGCGCCATGGGCAAGGCCCTGGCCAAGATGCCGTGGAACAAGACCGGCAACGAGCCGACCCGTGCATCGGTCCTCGCCCAGCTTCCCCCCAAGAAGTCCTAGCACACACCCGGTTTCCGGGCCCGGGTCGCGTTGATCCGGGCCCGGAAAGCACCCACATACCGCTTGAACACGCCCCCGAAGGAGCAGACCATGCCCGAAATCACCATCACCGACACCGACCAGCGACGTGCCACGGACCAGGTCCTTGACGTCCGCGAAGACTTCGAAGTCGCCGAGGGAATGATCCCCGGCGCCATCCACATCCCCATGGGAGAGCTCAACACCCGCCTGGGGGAGATCGACCGGACCCGCCCCGTCATCGTCATCTGCCGCAGCGGCAACCGCAGCGCCCGCGTCGCCGACGCCCTCACCGGCGCCGGATTCACCGCCGACACCATGGCCGGCGGCATGACCGCCTGGCAACGTGCCGGCCTGCCCGTCACCTAAAGCCATACCCCGGCGCCAACCCCACCCGCGTCCCCTGCCCTTCCTTCCCAGACAAGGCCACCTCCATGACCCTCACCCTCGCACTCACCCTCCTGCTCTCGGTGCTGATCGGGATCTCCCTCGGCCTGCTCGGCGGGGGCGGGTCCATCCTCACCGTCCCGATCCTCACCTACGTCGCCGGCATGAACCCCAAGGAAGCCATCGCCGCCTCGCTCTTCGTCGTCGGCGCGACCTCCGCCGTCAGCGCCGTGACCCACGCCCGCAAGAAACGTGTGCAATGGCGCACCGGACTCGTCTTCGGCGCCGCCGGCATGGCAGGGGCCTTCGGCGGCGGCCTCCTGGGGGGCCATATTCCCGGAACGATCCTCATGATCGCCTTCGCCCTCATGATGGTCGCCACCTCCCTGGCCATGATCCGCGGCCGTAAGAACCCCGCAGGCGCACCCCACCAGGGGGATCTGCCGGTGCCCAAGGTCATCATCGAGGGCCTGGTCGTCGGCTTGGTCACCGGGCTCGTCGGTGCCGGCGGCGGCTTCCTCGTCGTTCCGGCACTCGCCCTGCTTGGCGGCCTGTCCATGCCCGTCGCCGTCGGCACCTCGCTGGTGGTTATCGCCATGAAGTCCTTCGCCGGACTCGGCGGCTACCTCACCACCGTCACCCTGGACTGGACACTTGTCGGCGGAGTCACAGCCGCCGCGATCCTCGGCTCCTTCCTCGGCGCACGCCTGGCCGGACGCATCCCCGAAGCGGCCCTGCGCAAGGGCTTTGGCTTCTTCGTCCTGGCCATGGGCGTCTTCGTCCTCGTCCAGGAACTACCCTCCCCCGCCAACCTCATCCTGGGCCTCGCGGCCACCGCAATCGCCGCGGCCGCGGCCCTGTGCTGGTTTGCCATCCCCGCATGCCCCCTGCGACGCAAGTCCCTGGGTTCACCCGCCACCACCACGGCAACCGAAGCCCGCTAGCCCCGGCTCCCCGCCGTGTTGCCCCTCCAGCCTCGGCACTCCAGGAGTCCGCGCATGAAACCGTCCACCACCAAGATCCTCCCTGTCCTGGGTTTGCGCGCCAACGCGGCCCAGTTCGCGTTGCTTGTCGCGGTCAACGCACTCGTCGGCGGGATGGTCGGGCAACAGCAAACCGTCCTTCCGCTGCTGGCCCACGCGGAGTTCGGCCTGAGCGGATACACGTTCCTCTTCGCCTACGTGGCAGCCTTCGGGATCACCAAGGCGACCTCCAACTGGTTCGCCGGGACCCTCTCGGACCGCTACGGACGCAAGCCCGTGCTGCTGGCCGGGTGGCTCTTCGCCATCCCGGTGCCGCTCATGCTCATTTTCGCCCCGGACTGGAGCTGGGTCGTCGCCGCGAACGTTCTGCTGGGCATCAACCAAGGCCTGACCTGGTCGACCACCGTCATCATGAAGATCGACCTGGTGGGTCCGGCGCAGCGCGGCCTGGCCATGGGACTGAACGAGGCCGCGGGCTACGGTGCCGTGGCCGCCACGTCCCTGCTGGCCGGATACCTCGCCGAACAGTACGGGCTGCGTCCGGCGCCCTTCCTCTTGGGAATCGCCTACACCGCCTTGGCACTGCTGCTGTCGGGCCTTTTCGTCCGGGAGACCCACCCACATGCCCTCCTGGATGCCGGAAACATGGCTGCCCGGGGCGCCTCCGCCCGGCATGGCCTGGACGCCAACCTAGCCAACGGCCAAATCTTTTCCCTGACCAGCTTCCGGGAACCGGCCTTGTCCTCGGCCAGCCTGGCCGGCCTGGTGAACAACCTGAATTTCGGACTCTCCTGGGGCCTGTTCCCACTGCTGTTCGCCACTTCGGATCTCAGCATGGGCCAGATCGGCCTGCTTTTCGCCCTGTATCCCGGGGTGTGGGGCATAGGCCAAATGGCGACCGGTGCTCTATCGGATCGGATCGGGCGCAAACACCTCATCGCCGCCGGCATGTTGGTCCAGGCCGGAGCCCTTGCGATCATCGCGCTCGGGGACGGCTTTGGTGCCTGGGCGGCTGGAACGGTGTTGCTCGGGGCGGGAACCGCCATGGTCTACCCCACGCTGCTGGCAACGGTCGGCGACGTCGCCCATCCCTCATGGCGAGGACGGGCCGTGGGGGTCTACCGGGTCTGGCGCGACCTCGGATACGCCGTCGGTGCCATCGCCGGCGGGATCATTGCCGACCTCATGGGGCTGCACGCGGCCATTTGGATGGCCGCCGCCCTCAGCGCAGCCGCGTCCCTGGTTGTCGCGGTCCGCATGTATGAAACGCACCAACGGCTTTCACCGCCCTTCCATGCCGGCGATACCTTGGCAATGCTTCCGCGCGATCGGCCCAACACGTAGCATGGGCACGGAACCGAGAGTCCCGCCGTGGCGGGACCCGCAGCCGCCCTGGCCGGCCTCCGCACGACAACCCCAGGAGAAACACCATGACGTACACCCACGCCATCACCGTCCCGCTGTCATGGCAAGACGCCGTCGAACGGACACGCGGCGCCTTGGCGGAACAGGGATTCGGCGTGCTGACGGAGATTGACGTGAAGGAGACCTTCGCCCGGAAGCTGGGCCAGGAAGCCGGGGACGCCGTGGGGGACTACATCATCCTCGGGGCCTGCAACCCGCAATTGGCCCAGCGCGGCATCGCCGCCGAACCACAGTTGGGCGCGCTGCTCCCGTGCAACGTCGTGGTGCGTCGCGCCCCCGATGCCAAGGAAACCACCATTGAGGCCATCGACCCGCAAACCATGGTCCAACTCAGCCCGGGTGACGCGACACGCGAGGTCGCCAACGATGCCGATGGCCGCCTTCAGGCGGCGCTGAAGGAAATCTCCGAAAAAGCAGGCTCCTAGGTTCTCCCCTGGTTGGTGAAGGTCACTGGCACGGTCTATTTGCACGGGAGCAGTGCGCCAAGCTCGGGTCAGAGGCGGACATATGCAGCGCCGTCGTGCTGGCGTTGGGCCAGATGCGCGATGGCCGCGGGGACGACCGCGACACCCTCGACCAGCGCATCCGGGGCCAATCCGGCTGCATGCAGACTGTTCGCGCATGCGGTAATGCAAATGCCGGGGATGCCGTGTAGGGCCGCAATGTCGGGGGCGTGCTTCCCGTCCGCGGCCAACTGGGACACCGACGGGCCCTGCACGATGACTTCCACGATGGTGTCGGACATCCGTTCGTGCGCATTGCGGGCCACCTGCAGGGCCGTGGCCACATCCGGGAATGGTTCGGTGCCCGGTCCGGCTAGGTGCAGCAGCAACCGCCAGGTCATGGTCGGGCCTTCGCGGGAACCCCGGTATTATCCCCAAGGATTGCCTCCTCGAGTGATTCAGGGGCCACGGCCGCGTCCTTGGTGCGCAGGGTTCGGCGTACAAGCCCGATCCACCAGGCCAATAGCAGCGCTCCCAGCATGGAAGGCCATGCCCAGTCCGGGAGCACGGCATCGATCCGGGACGCCGCGTCGGAGATCCGGTCCATCAGGCCAGCGGAGAGCAGGTCGGGCATGGTGAGTAGCCCCCCGGTGGTGAGCATGAGGATCCCGACGGTGATTGTTACGGTTCCTGCCAGCAGCGCGTTGGTGTGGAAGCGGAACCGGCCCACAGTCACGGTGCGTCCGCGCAGCCATCCGGTTCGGAAGGTGCCGGCGCGGCGCATGGCCGCGGCCACGCCGAGCACCGGCAGCACCATACCCAGCGCGTAGCTGGCCAGCAGCATGCCCCCGCCCAGTGCGCTGCCGTTGGCCAGGATGAGGGTCAGGATTGCCCCCAGCACCGGTCCGGTGCAGAACCCCGCAACGCCGGCCACCGTCCCAAGCAACACCGCCCCCCACGGCGAGCCTGCCGCGGCGCGTCGGCGCCGGGTACGCAAGGGTAGCAGGCGGGACAGGTCGAAGCCGCCGCCCAAGATCTGGATGAGTCCCAGGGCGACGATGACCCAGGCGGCAGCGACCAGCAGGAGGCGGCGGTCGATGACCAGGACGCCGCCGAGCCATCCGATGCCCAGGCCCAATGGGACCAGCGTGGCCAGCATGCCGGCTAGGAACGCGATCCCCAGTACCCGCAGCCGGTGCCCGGAGGTCGCGGCATGGGCGAAGAACGCGGGCAGCAGCATGGCGTTGCACGGGCTGAAGAGTCCGAGCACACCGCCGGCAAAGGCGAAGACCAGTCCGGCTTCCACTACTGCTGGCCTGCTTCGGCCTGCTGCAATTCGGCGTCAATGGCGGCCACGAAGTTCTCCAGGGGCTGCGCGCCGACGAACGGCATCTGGTTGATCAGGAATACCGGGGTGCTCATGACGGCCAGCTCCTGGGCCTCGTCTAGGTTGCGCTTCACCGCATCCTTGGCCTGTTTGCTGTCCATGTCGGCCAGGAACTGCTCCCCGTCCAGGCCCAGGTCCTCGGCGGTGGCCCTGAGGCTCTTCGCGCTGTAGGCGGATCCGGGGGCGATGGTGCCGCCTTCGGCCATGCGCGTATGGAAGGGCACGTAGCTTCCCTGCATGGCCGCGGCCTGTGCGGCGTGAGCGGCGGTCAGGGAGGCGTCGCCGAACAGGTCAAGGTCACGCCATTCAATGCGCAACTTCCCCTGGTCGACGTACTTGGTGATCAGTTCGGGCAGGGTGCCCTCCGTCCACTTCGCGCAGTATGGGCACTGGAAGTCGGTGAAGGCGACCATGACCACCGGGGCATCCACATCACCCAGCGCAGTGGGATCCTGTGCCTCCAGTCGCGCCACATCGGGAAATGCGGGTGCCGGTGGGTCGGTGTCCTGCCCGGGGGTCTGTGAGCCGGGATTTTGGACTGCGGCGGACGACGCTTCCGGGCCCGGCGCCCGGTCACCGACGGGCAGCTGCGCGCCGATGAGCAGGCCGATGGCCAGGGCCACGGGAATGGGTGCGACCCACAGCCACGGAACCTTGCGCCGTGTTCCAGGCTTGTCCCCCCGCTCCGGTGCGGGCTTGCGGTTCTCGGGGATCTGCTGCACGGTTTCGCTGCCTTCGGCTCGATTGGCTACTATGCTGCATAGTAGGTCTACTATTCTTTATAGTAGACAAGCGGTCCGAAGGGCAAACGGGGACGCTCTCGGGACGGATCACACATCAAGCACACGGAGGAACAATGAGCCGCACGCAACGCTTGCTGATCGATTTCCGCCGCCGCCTGCCGCTGGCCGGCGCGGCGTTGCGCTGGTGGGGTTCCCGGCAATGGGCGGTGGCAGTGGCCTCGGCACTGGCCATGGCGCTGCTGCTGGGTTTCGCCACGGTGCTAATCCCCAACGACGTCTTCAGCCGGGACATCCCGCCGGTGCCGTGGAACTACCCCGTCTGGTTGGCCACCTCCGTCCTGACCGGCCTGCTGGCCGCCAGCTACATCCGGCCAGCGGCCCCGGCAACCCCAGGGACCGCGGAACCAACCGACCGCACCTCCCGCTGGGGGATGGCCGGCGGTCTACTGGCCTGGTTCGCGATCGGCTGCCCGGTCTGCAACAAGATCGCCCTGTTGGCGCTGGGATATTCCGGAGCCATGACCTATTTCGCGCCGTTGCAGCCTTGGCTGGCGGCACTGGCCATGGTGCTGACTGTTCTTGCACTGGTGTTCCGACTGTCTGGGCAGCAGCAATGCGCGATACCCGGTCGCCAGGCCGCTGAGCGGGAAAGGATGGATTCATGACGACCTCCATTGAAGACACCGGCGAACTACCCTTCAAGCCCCGGGAGGCGCCCCCAGTAGGGGCACTGGAACGGCGTGTTTTGGACGTGCTTTGGAAGACCCGCCAGGCACACACCACGCGGGGCATGGTGCAGGAGCTCACGGCGCCGGGAGGCCAGAAACCCGCATACACGACCGTCGCCACCGTCTTGGGCCACCTGGTGGACAAGGCGCTGGCGGAACGCGAACTCATCGGCGGCGTATGGTCCTACCGTGCCACGCTCACCGGGTGCCAGTTCTCCGCCGCGCACATGGTGCGCACGCTGGGAGAGACCAACGACCGCCGGCGCTGCCTCACCCGCTTCGCCGGCATGCTCGACCCCCAGGACGCCGCCTTCCTCAAGTCCCTGCTCTAGTTGATCGGATCCTCACGGATTTCGTTGGTCATTAGAGGCCGGACAGTGTGGGGCTCGTCCAGGTCCAGGTCCAGGTCCACTTCCGCTCAGAAGGGACCCCTCGGGGATAACCCGGCGCATGGCCATGCTGAGCTCGCCCACAGTTCCGAGACAATCCGCCTCGCGGAAGCCGTGTGAGGGTTCCTGAACGAAATAGACGCGTCTGAATGTCTTGAAAAGCTAAAGCTTTTCGAGACACCAGAACCGCGCCTATTTTGACGATCGGCCTCCTTGAAGTCCCGGGAGGCGATTTGCCCCAGAAAGTCGTCTTACCGTAAAACGTCTTACGCGGTTGGCATCCAGGGGTTTTTGAGCCAAAATGGCCAGGTGAGACATTTGGGATACACGCGGGTGAGCACTTCGAGCCAGGATGCGCAGTTGCAGCTCGACGCGCTTCTCAAGGACGGGGTGCAAAAGCGGGACGTGTTTGCCGACGTCACCTCCGGAAGCAGGTCCGCGATCGAGCGACCGGGAATGAAGAAGCTCTTGGAGTATGCCGAGGCCGGGGACACCGTGGTGGTCTGGCGGGTCGACCGGCTCGGCCGGTCCCTGGTCGATGTGCTGAACACCGTGAACCTGTTGCGTGAACGCGGCGTGAATGTCCGCTCCATTTCCGACGGGATCGACCCGGCCACCTCGACCGGGCGCATGATGCTGAACCTGCTGGCCTCCCTGGCCGAGTATGAGCGCGAGCTGATCGTGGAGCGCGTCAATGCCGGGATCGCCGCCGCACGGAAAGGCGGCACTCGTTTCGGCCGGCCGCTCTCGGACCCTGCGGTGATCGCCGACAAGCTCGCGATCGCGAAGGATGCCCGGTTGAGGGGACGCACCGCCGAGGACGCGGCACGCCTGGTCGGGTGGAGCCGGGCGACGCTCTACCGCCACCTCGGACAAGACGCCGGCTCGATCAAGAGCATGTGATCGATGATGGCCCCGCGAAGCGTTTCGGAGAAACTCGCCTTGCTGGGCCAACATGATGGCGGCGCCCCTTGGACTCGCATCGCCGCCGAGTCGGGGGTGCCGCTGCGGACACTGGCGCGCTGGTCCGCGAAGTATCGCGCCGACCCAACATCCAGGGGTTTGCAGCGTACCCGCCGTACCGATCACGGGCGCCGGCGGATCCGGGCCGAACTCATCGAGGCCATCGAGGCACTGGCCCTTCAGCGCCCCGAACCCACCGCCGCCTACATCCACCGCCGCGTGGGCGACATCGCGGCCGACCGCGGACTCAGTCCGCCGAGTTACTCCAGTGTTCGTGCGATCATCGGTGCCATCGCCCCGGGACTTCGCACGCTTGCGCAAGAAGGGGATGCCGCGTACCGGGATCGCTTCGAGTTGGTGTTCCGCCGCGCCACTGCCCGCCCCAACGAGCAGTGGCAGGCCGACCATACACTGCTGGACATCATGGTCCTGGGCAGGAAAGGGACCGCGGTGCGGCCGTGGCTCACGGTCGTGTTGGATGACTATTCCCGCGCCGTTGCCGGATACACCCTCTTCACCGGGGCCCCGTCGGCGGAACAAACCGCGCTGGCCCTGCACCAGGCCGTCAACACCAAGACCAACCCAACCTGGCCGATCTATGGCTTGCCCGAGGTGCTCTACAGCGACCACGGGTCTGATTTCACCTCCGAACGCCTCAACCAAGTCTGCCTGGACACCCACATCCGTCTTATCCACTCCAGGGTCGGCGTCCCGCAGGGGCGCGGGAAGATCGAGCGCTTCTACGGGACCATCACCACCGAGCTCCTGCCCCACCTGCCCGGCCACATCCCGCACGGGACCCGCGGCGCCCCTGTCACCACCCCCGCGCTCACCCTGGAACAGCTCGATGGGATCCTGGAGCAGTTCATCGTCACCGAATACAACTGCCGCCCCCATTCCCAGACGCACGAGGTCCCCGTGCAGCGCTGGGGAGCTTCCGGTTTCATCCCGCGCGCACCGGCGCACCCCGAGGACCTCGACTTGCTCTTGCTCACTGCGACTGCGACCCGGAAGGTGCAACGCGACGGCATCAAGTTCGCCGCCACCCGGTACGTCTCACCCATCCTCGCCGCCTACGTCGGCGAACACGTCACCGTGCGGTTCAATCCCCGCGACGTCGGGGAAATCCGCGTCTACTTCAACGATGCGTTTCTCTGCCGCGCGATCGCACCCGAGCTGGCAGCGGACTCCGTCTCGTTCAAGGAACTGCAAGCCGCTCGGTCGCAACAACGACGAAACCTCAAAAAACAATTGCGGCAACGCCGCAGCCTCGCCGATGCCCTGCCCTCCGATGCCCGCTATGTCCCGCGAACAGCTGCGGATACAGATACGGACGCGAAACAGGACACCATCGAAGAAGTCCCGCCACGACACCGATTGCGCCTCTATGAAACCGACTGATCGCACCCATAGCGTCCTCGGCCCGGGAGATGACGGCCGGCGCTTTCTTTCCGCGGACACTGGCGAGATGAACCTCGGCCCGCCGCCGCAGCACCCGAGGCCGCCATTCCAGCTCACGCGAGAACACCGCCGCTTCACCGAATTCGCAGACGCCGTCCGCGCCCACCGCTACATCGGTCTGTGCTGGGGATCGCCTGGGGTCGGCAAAACCCTTTCGGCCCGGCACTACGCCGGCGCCGACGATTGGGAACAATGGCAGATGCCCTTCCCCGAGCACCTCGATCCCGTACCTGAACGCGTGCTCGAATCCCGCACCGCATTCTTCACCCCCACGGTCTCGGCAAGCGTCCGGGAAATTGACCAAGGGCTCCCGCGCGTCTGCCAACAGATTTCCTATGCTCTCGACTACGCCGAACACGGCGTCGTGGATCCCTTCATCCACCGCGAGTCACGCTCCAGCGGCCGCACCGAACTGCTCATCATCGACGAGGCCGACCGCCTCAAGACCGCCGGCCTCGAACAGGTCCGCGACTATTTCGATCGGCACACCATGGGCGTCATACTCATCGGAATGCCGGGGATCGAAAAGCGCCTGGCCCGCTACCCGCAGCTCTATAGCCGCATCGGCTTCGCGCACGAATACTGCCAACTCACCCCCGAGGAACTCACCGCAGTTTTGACCCGACGTTTCCCGCCAGGGAACGACGAAGCCGATGGCGGTCTCGCACACGCAACAGCCATCGCGACCATCGTCCGCATCACCGGCGGCAACTTCCGCCTCGTCGACCGGCTGACCACCCAGATCGAACGCGTCCAAACGGTCAACGCCCTCGCCGGACTCACCCCCGAGATTGTCGACACTGCACGGCGAGCCCTACTCATCGGCCACTAAGCGCCGCGAAAAAAACGCCACTTACCGTTGCGATTCACACACTAGACGGCGTGTCGCTATGCCCGGTCGTCTCAACAAGGTGTCTCACTCTGATATTCTCAACATCAAGGAAAAGTATCCTTTGATGGGACTTTGAGGGGAAGTACATGACGCGTCTTGGATATGCCAGAGTCAGCACCGCGGAGCAGGACACCGAACTGCAGATTCGGGAACTGGAAGCCGCCGGCTGTGAACGGATCTACCGAGATCATGGGATCAGCGGCACTAAGGCCAGCCGACCGGAACTGGACAAGATGCTGGAGCGACTCAGCCGTGGCGATGAAGTCGTGGTCTGGAAACTGGACCGGCTCGGGCGCACCACCCGTCACCTCCTCGAGCTCCTCGACGACTTCAAGGCGCGCGGGGTCAGGTTTCGGTCGCTGCGCGACGGTATCGTCACCGACCCCGGCAGCGACCTGGGCGGTGCTATGGCCCAAGCCATGGTTACTATCATCTCCGCCTTCGCGCAGCTCGAACGCGACCAGCTCTCTGAACGTACTAAGGCCGGCATGGCCGTCGCCGCCTCCCACGGTCGCAAGGCAGGACGGCGGGAAGTCACCGCCACCCATCCCAAAGTCAAGCGAGCCCATGCTCTGGAAGCTCAGGGACTAAAGCCTGCCGACATCGGCAAGATCATCGGGGCCAGTCGAGCCACCGTTTACCGCTACCTCAGCATGGACGCTGGATAACGGCTCTTTCGTCCCGCCTTGCGACCGTGGGGGCGGCTGAGTTTCGAGCGTCAGTATGCCCTGGCTAGATCGGAACCCACGCCGCGCGCGTTTCCCAGCTGCAGCGCCATGTCGGCCCTTAGCGACGAGACGTCTGTCGCGGCGGTGATGAAGGTGAACCCCTGCTCGGCGCGCCGCGCGGCCTGCAGGCCGTCGGCGCAGTGCACCCCGGCGATTTTTCCGCGTTTCTTTGCAGCCGCGACCACACGCTTCAGCTCCGCGTCCAGCCGCGGCAGAATCGCGTCCTCGAACGGCACCCGTGCGCCGAGTGCCAGTGATAGGTCGTATGGCCCGACGTAGACACCGTCGATGCCGTCTACGTCGAGGATGGACTCGAGTTCACCCAGTCCCGACGCAGTCTCGATCATCGCGAGCACCGTGACCAACGCATCCGTTTCTGCTGGCGTAGCACCGAAGTGCGGTCCGAGTCGCATGGGGCCGAAGGAGCGATGGCCGCCAGAGGTCGGGTAGCGGGCGGCCAATGCCGCCTCACGCGCTTCGTCGGCGGAGTCGATCAGCGGCACGATCACTCCGCGCGCGCCCGCATCGAGCACGCGCCCGATCTCGGCGGCACTGTTAGAGGAGACCCGTGCGAACGGCATGGCGCCACCGGCCGCGATCGCGACCAACGCCCGCACCTGGGCGTCATAGCCGAGCAAGCCGTGCTGGCCGTCAACGCACACGTAGTCGAAACCCGCGCGGGCGATCTGGTCGGTAGCGATAATGGAGTCCAGTGTGACCCAGGCACCCATGCGGGGCGCCTGGATCGGCGTGGTCGAGTGCTGCTCAGACATCGAGCTCCTCGTTGTGGCGCACCTTCACGAATGACACCGAAACGAATCCTACGGCGGCGCAGAACACCACGAAGATCGCTACCGGGATCCAGCTGCCCATGAACGCGGCCAGCAGTGCTGTCGCGATGAATGGAGCCGGCCCACCCACGATCGCGGCGCCGATCTGATAGCCCAGCGAGGCACCCGTGTAGCGGATCTCAGGCGCGAAGTTCTCGGCTAGTATCGTGCCGATGAGCGAGCCGTAGGTCGGCCAGATGAGCGTGAAGGAGACGATGATCGCGGTGCCCATGAGCCAGAGCTCACCGCTCGCGAGCATGGCAAAATAAGGGAAGATGAAGATCGCCACGGCGACCGAGCCGCCCAGGAACACCTTTTTGCGTCCGATGCGGTCAGAGAGCGCGCCATAGAAGAGCATGAAGCCGATGCCGATGGTTGAACCGATGAGAACGAACATCAGAATCGTGCCGAAGTCATAGCCGAGACCGATCGAGTAGGAGATCGAGAACGTTGCGAAGATGAAAAACGAGCTTGTCTCGACAAACTTCGCGCCGGTCGAGATCAGCACCTCGCGCCAGTGGTGCTTAAGTACGGTCGCGATCGGCAGCTTCTGCGTGGTGCCTTCTGCCCGGACTTTGCGGAACGACGGCGTCTCGTCGACGCGTGCGCGGATCCACAGGCCCGCATTGCCGCAGCGGATTCGAACTGGTCAACGAGGTACACCCCAATGGACGCCACACTGTGGCAGAAAAGGCACAGGCCACGTTCAAAGCTTTCAATCTCAACGGGCCGGCCTGCCGGTTAGTCTTTAGCGGCTGTCATAAACGGTCGCTTTCGGTGCTGATGCGCCCGGTGGTTGAAATCGCCTGCCGATAACGCCAACCAGTACTTGCTTTTGTCAGACAGTTTCGGTGCCGGGGTATCACCGGCGCGCGCCTCGGTCGTCGAGCGGTGCACTGCTCTGACGCGTACAACCTGGGTGTTCCTCGTTGGAAAGACCCGGCGTAACGTCGAAGACATGAATGATAACGACAACACGTTCGGAGCCTTCCTGACCTCGCGTCGGGCACGCCTGAGCCCGGAGCAGGCAGGTCTTCCCGCCGGCAAGGGGCGGCGTGTGCCGGGGCTTCGTCGTGGTGAGGTCGCGATGCTCGCCGATGTCAGCGTCGAGTACGTCGCACGCCTCGAGCGGGGAGCGGTCACTGGCGTCTCCGAGGCCGTGTTGGATTCGCTGGCGAGGGCGCTGCAGCTCGACGACACCGAGCGTGAGCACCTGACACATCTTGCGCAACTGATCGGCGGTGGGGTTCCACCGCGTCGGCAGCCGCGGCGCAAGCCTGTGGTTCGGGAGAGCATGCAGCTCGTGCTCGACAGCAAAAAATATGTGGAGCGGCGCAGCACCGAAGGGCTGAGCTACCGGGAAATCAAACGCGTCCTGAAACGGTACCTTGCCCGGAACAAACCCCGATGAGGTTGCAGCGGGTGATCGGCGAGGCACATGACGAGAGGACGCGCCTTCGGGCGGGGCCTGTTCAAGTAGCCACTTTACGGCCGCGCCGTCGCCGGATACAGCGGGGCCGAAGAGCTGGGACGTGGTGACTCCCGTCAGACTCTCTACAGGCACGTGTCACCCGGGGAACTGCGCTCCGACGGGGAAAAGCTGCTCGCTGGTCAACTAGCTGCTCTTCGGTGACGGAAGAGGTCGTGCGGATTCAACTGGCCGGGCTTTCCGAACACGGTGAACCCGCGGCGCCCCTAGCCCGAACGGCAGTGGCTACAACGGCCCTTCGGGGCCGGGGCAGGACCGGCCCCGAAGGGCCGGCCCTGGACGCACTCGCTCCTAGTTCCTGGGCAGGACCGGTTCGGGGAGGTAGACCTTCCCGCCGGATTCGCGGAATTCGGCAGATTTGATGCTCATGCCGGCGATGGCTTCCTGTTCTGACATTCCTCCGAACTGATCGCGGATGTCCTGGGAGAGCCGCATGGAGCAGAACTTGGGTCCGCACATGGAGCAGAAGTGCGCTGTCTTGGCCGGTTCGGCGGGCAGCGTCTCGTCGTGGAAGGATTCGGCTGTTTCCGGGTCCAGGGAGAGGGCGAACTGGTCCCGCCAGCGGAACTCGAAGCGTGCCTTGGACAGAGCGTCGTCGCGTTCGTGGGCTCCGGGGTGGCCTTTGGCGAGGTCTGCCGCGTGGGCGGCGATCTTGTAGGTGATGACTCCGGTCTTGACGTCATCCTTGTTCGGCAGCCCGAGGTGTTCCTTGGGCGTGACGTAGCAGAGCATTGCGGTGCCATAGCGGGCGATCTCGGTGGCGCCGATGGCCGAGGTGATGTGGTCATAGCCTGGGGCAATGTCTGTCACCAGCGGGCCGAGGGTGTAGAAGGGGGCGCCGTCGCAGAGTTCCTGCTGGCGTTCGATGTTTTCGCGGACGAGGTGGAACGGAATGTGCCCGGGGCCTTCGACCATGACCTGCACGTCGTACTTCCAGGCCCGCTTGGTGAGTTCGGCGAGGGTGTCCAGTTCGGCGAACTGGGCGGCGTCGTTGGCATCCGCGGTGGCGCCGGGCCGCAGTCCGTCGCCCAGGGAGAAGGCGACGTCGTACTTAGCGAAAATTTCACACAGTTCATCGAAGTGGGTGTAGAGGAAGTTCTCCTGGTGGTGGGCCAGACACCAGCCGGCAATGATGGACCCGCCGCGGGAGACGATGCCGGTCACCCGGTTGGCGGTCAGCGGCACGTAGCGCAGCAGCACACCGGCGTGGACAGTCATGTAATCCACGCCTTGCTCGCACTGCTCGATCACGGTGTCCCGGTAGATCTCCCAGGTCAGGTCATTGGCCTCGCCGTTGACCTTCTCCAGCGCCTGGTAGATCGGCACTGTCCCGATCGGGACAGGGGAGTTGCGGATGATCCATTCACGGGTGGTGTGGATGTCATCGCCGGTGGACAGGTCCATCACAGTGTCGGCACCCCACCGGGCCGCCCACTGCAGTTTGTCCACTTCCTCGGCAATGGAGCTGGTCACGGCGGAGTTGCCGATGTTGGCGTTGATTTTGACCAGGAACGCTTTGCCGATGATCATCGGCTCGGATTCAGGGTGATTGATGTTGTTCGGGATGATGGCCCGGCCAGCGGCCACTTCGCTGCGCACCAGCTCGACGTCACAGTTTTCCCGCACTGCCACGAACCGCATCTCGGGGGTGAGGATGCCCTGGCGGGCGTAGCGCATCTGGGTAACGGTCTTACCCTCGAGGGCGCGGCGGGGCACCGGCTGCGCGCCCTTCCATTCAGCAGAAGCGGCGCCCCGGCGCACCGCGGATTTACCGTCGTCGAGCAGGTTCCGTTCCCGGCCGCCGTAGGGCTCGGTGTCGCCCCGGGATTCTATCCATTCAGACCGGAACGGCTCCAGGCCGATCACAGGATCGCTTCCGGGCCCGGCCGTCCGGTACACCGTGAACGGTAGATTCTTCACCCCGTTCGGAGAGTCCTCCAAGGCGATCTCCGTGACAGGGACGCTAATGCCGTGTTCGGGGTCGCGGGCGTACGCGAGTGAATGTGAATTCATGGAGCTCATCAGTGGTTTCCTACTTCCTTCGCCGGCATAACCCGGACAGGTTCAACGGTCGCAGACTGCATCAGCCCGATCTCAGCCCCTGCAAGGGCACCCGTGTGGATGGAAAAACCTTAGCACCCCAGCGTGCCCGTTCTACCGTTTGTGTGGATGATGACCGCTGTTCCCCGAACGGCCTCCATCTTCGGCAGCAGGCCCTCCCAGCGACGGGGTGCATGACGAATCACCGGAAGCTGAGGTACTCCTTGGGCCAACCGCCAGCCCGGCGAACGCCCAGCACCCGGGAAAGGTGCAGACGCCTTCATATTCCGTGCAGTCGACTTCTGAAACTGACAAGCCTACTGTCTCGCTTAGCTGTCTTTCAACCCTAGGGTTTCGAGACTGCCTATGTCTTCCGACCCAAGGAGTCATCATCCATTAATCGCAGGGTCCTGGTTCTATAGCAAGCACCAAGCGCGCTCGGGTCGCGTCACCCTTTTACACAGTCACCTTCATCATAGAGTCACAATGCATCTTGACGGATAATGTGTCTCGGCAGAGACTTACATTCATCTTCACCGAAGATGCGTGTATAAATAAAAGATGACTTGGGGCTTCAAATGATCGTTGTAAATATCAACCATTCCTATGCTGAACTCATTCGGCGGGAGCGGCCGGGGTTGCTCTCCTTCGAGCTCAACCGCATCACGACAGGACATTGGCCTGTCATGGCCGACGCCACCATGGACGGTTTTACCGACTACCTGGTCGGAACCTATAACGACATGATCGTCACAGCGTTCAGAATCTTGAGTGTGCAACGGGTCGTCCACGAGGGCAAGGACAAGCTGAAATTTGTTGTGGATGACTTCTATAACCCGGACAAGGAGCAGAACGGCTTCGGCGCATCTACTCAGGAGGTAGATCGGGCTGCATGGCTTGTGGGCGCTCCGATCCCCGGCGGTTCCTGGCGCAAGGGAGAAGCGCGGGGAACCCGCCGCTACGCACTGGATGCATATCTGAAGGATCAGCCCGACTTGGCCGAACGCGCTGATCGGGACTTTCCATCGGCCATGATGGAAAATCTCTTTGCCTATCTTCGCGGCGACAGCAGAATGCCTGTGGACGACTTTCCTGCTCTGGGTCGTTCCAACAATTTTTCTGCACCTCAACCGGCGGGCGGCGTAACAGTCAGCCGACAGCCTGACGGAACGGTCCTCATCGTAATCCCGAGTGGTACACGGGCCCAGCTCACTATTGATCCCGACAGGTCTATAGCTGGACCCATGAGCTAACACCGTCTAGTGGAGTGCCCGCACATGTCCGATGTTCTTGTTTGGTGGGGCGCCCACTGGGCCTCAGCACGGACAACGACGCCGAGTTCCTCTGCCCGGTGAAGGATCGGCTGTTGACACAGCATGAGGTCCCGATCAACACAGTGCCGGGGACGTAGAGTCTGGTCATGAGCTATTCCGCAACAGTTCTGCGCGTGATGATTGCATCACCCTCGGACGTACAAGAAGCCAGAGACGCTGTTGAGCGTGCTATCTACAGCTGGAACGATGCCAACGCCGAGAAGAAAGGGATTATTCTTCAACCGTGGCGGTGGGAGACATCCGCGGTTCCGATGCTAGGTTCCCACCCGCAACGTCTTATCAACGCTCAAGGGGTGGACAGCTCAGACATCGTGTTTGCGATGTTCGCAGGGCGGCTGGGTTCGGCTACTCCCGATGCGATTTCAGGCACAGCTGAGGAAATTAACCGAGCTCTCGATGCGGCTAAACCGGTACATCTATACTTTTCGTCGGCTGGCCTGCCTCAGGACGTGGATATTAAGCAGCTTGAAGCCCTTCGCGCCTTCCGCGCAGACATGGAGTCCAAGGGGCTGCTCGGTGAGTACAGCAACGTCAGTCAGCTAGAACACGAAGTGTGGAAAGCCATTGAGCACGACATCGCACAGGTCACTCCAGCGAGCCAGCCGCCGGTAGTCGAATCGAAGAAGATTGACTTCCTCGTACAGCCCAAGCAGGAAAGGGAAGTGACCTACGACAGCAAAGGCAAGCCGAAGAATAAGACGCGCCATTGGATCGAGGTGACGAACACGGGAACGCAGGACGCTGAAGGGGTGATGTTTGCATCGGTCGGACAGCACACGTCGATGCATCTGGGTAATTCTGAAGAGTCGACGATCGTCCATCACGGGCAAACACGGCGTATCGATACCTTCTACACCTACGGTGGCGGCGAGAGCATTCTCCGCATTACTTGGAGAGGCGATGGTGAGGAACAGTCGAAGGAATACCACGT
The DNA here is from genome assembly GCF_054511175.1 of Arthrobacter sp. Sr24. Taxonomy (NCBI): domain Bacteria; kingdom Bacillati; phylum Actinomycetota; class Actinomycetes; order Micrococcales; family Micrococcaceae; genus Arthrobacter; species Arthrobacter sp. Sr24. The sequence continues at coordinate 31,821 of NZ_JBTNDB010000017.1, forward strand.
CGACTGAAAGCCCGGCATCCCGAGCCGATCAGCTCCGACGCCTTGGTCATGCCCGTATTTTCCCGTCCGCAGAGGGTCTCCGTACGGACGGCTGACCAGTTCTTCTGATCCGGCTGGGTGTCTCGTAATCTAAGTGTCTCGAAACCCATGAGTTATGCGACGCTAGGCGTGTTGCAGTCAAGATGCTTCTGTTGCTCTCTCGGCGCGTTTCCATACTCGAATTTGCAGGGCATCTTCCCCGGGAAGACCAGTAACAGCTATCTCTGAGAGCTTCAGCCACGCTCTGATCTCATTCACGCGGTACGGTGGGAAGCAGTGGCCAATGGCTTCAGCTCTTGGCCGGATTCTCGGCCTTTCAGGTCAGGGACTCTTTACAGTCCTACAGTTTGGGGTGTGGGATGGAAGGTCCAGTTTGGGCGGCTTGGATTGCGGCATCGGCTTCGATGCTGGCGTTGCTTGGCAACGTAGCGCTGCAACTTTGGCAAGGAAGAAGAGTCAATCTACATCAAGCCAATCTCCAAAAGCAACAACTAGACTTCCAGCGCGCAGCGCTGGACCAAACCTCTGAAGCGGCATATATGGGCTGGCTGCGGGACAAGCGTCTTGACGCTATGGTTCGTTTGCAGGACGCCTTTGAAGAGGTGATGGCGGTGCGGGATCTCTGGGGCTTCAGCGAGAGCCGGGGGGACAATAAGGCTGCTTGGGATGCCAGGGTGAATGCAGCGAATAAGGAGATGTCCTCGGCGACCTACCGTGTGCGGCTCGTCTTCGGACTGCATCTGGACCTCTTGAAGTATTGCACCGACATATCTGTGCTCGCTGACAAGATGTGCAGACTCCTCTTGTTGCCTTGGGATCTTGGGCAAAAACTCGACGGCTGGGAGAGTCGTATATTAAAGGACCATGGCGAGTGGAGAGATGAGTTCGACAGGAAGTATTCAGTCATCTGGACGAAGATGCACCTGCTGACCACGCCGTTGCCGAAAAAAGAATGGGAAACGGTTCAAGAATCACTTGCTCGAGATGCCGGGGAAGCCTCGACGGAGTGCGACCCAAACGTGTCGTAGGAAGGGTCAGCCGAGTACATCGGTGGCTCCTTCCTGTCTCATATCCTCGATGCCTCAAAACCTATGCCATGCAAGACGGTGTAGGCCTGAGGGCACGGCACCGAACGATTACAGAATGCGGCCACCAAGGGGTGAAGGCCACAATCCGAGATCGCTGCCGCCGTCTCATGATCGGTCGTTTTTGAAGTCCTCCTTGAGGCAGTCCATGTTGCTGGACTCATACCAGGTCCCATGGGACGCTTGTCCATCTCCATCACCTCCTGCTCGATAGGATGATTCCTATGAATAGCCCCGGCGACCTTGCCGTTCCTGATAATTACGGCACGTTCCTCGATGCGCTCAAGGAGCGGATACGGTCAGCTCAAACACAGGTCCGCAGAACCGTCAATACCCAGCTGATCGACTTGTACTGGTCTATCGGCAAGGAGATACTCAGCCGCCAAGATCAGGATGAATGGGGCAGCGGCGTCATTGGCCGGCTGGCACAGGATCTACGCACGGGCTTCCCGGACATGAAGGGCTTGTCCCGTTCCAACCTGTTCTACATGCGCGGGTTCGCTGCCGCATGGCCAGAACCAATTGTCCAACAGGCCGTTGGACAATTGCCATGGGGCCACATCACCGTTCTGTTGGACAAAAAACTCGACCATGCCGCGCGCGACTGGTACGCGGCGGCAGCGGTCGAACACGGCTGGTCCCGCAACGTGCTCATGAACATGATCATGAACAAAACCCTTGAACGCTCCGGTGCAGCGCCGTCAAACTTTGCACAACGGCTCGTTGCGCCCGATTCCGAGCTGGCCCAGCAGATCGCTAAGGACCCCTACAATTTTGAATTCCTCGGCCTCTCGGGCGAAGTCGCCGAACGCGATTTGGAGCAGAGGCTCATGGACCGCATGGTCGAGACGCTGCGCGAGCTCGGGCCCGGCTTTGCCTTTGTCGGCAGGCAGGTGCATTTCGACGTCGACGGCGATGACTTCTACCTCGATCTTCTGTTCTTCCACGTCGAGCAGCTGCGCTATGTGGTGATCGAACTCAAAACTGGCAAATTCAAGCCGGACCATATCGGGCAACTACAGTTCTACATCGCCTTGGTCGAAGACAGGCTCCGCCGAGAAGGCCACGCCCCCACGGTAGGGATACTGGTCTGCGGCAGCCGCAAGGACCACACCGTCCGCTATGCCCTGAACCAGGCCGGCTCCCCCATGGCCGTCTCGACCTACACCTACCAGACACTTCCTGCCCGGGAACAAGCGGCCCTCCCCAGTGAAAATGATCTGGCCACGGCCCTAGATCTGGCCCAAGACCCAACACCACAGGGCTAACCGCGACTGCCTGTATTCCCTATCAGAGGCAGGAGAACGGCGTAGCGATCCGTGGGTCAGGCATCCCTAGTCGCCTTAGCCCTTCTTTTCATTCACTCTGGCGGTGTGGGCTTCTGCTTTTGGGCCGGCTGGATGCGGGCGATGAGGGCATCCTGGGTTTTTTGCAGGGTGGTGATGGTGGCGCGGGCTTCAGCCAACTGGCTTTTGAGCTCTGCCATGTCTTCGGCGTGTTTCCTGGCAGCGAGTGCGAGTTGTTCGCGGGCCTCGGCTGCTGCCGCATCGTTCTCTCGTGCTGCCTGGTTACTTTCCTCCACCTGGGTTTTTAATTCCTTGACGGTTTCCTGGTGGGTGCGGGCCGCGGTGTCGAGGTCGGCGGCAAGTTCGTTAATTTCGCGGTCCTTGTGGGCTTTCTCGTCCCGCCAGGCTTTTTCGATGATGGCATGCTCTGCCGTGGCGGTGCGGACGGCTTCTTCCCAGACGGTGCCGGCAAGGCGCAGAGCTTGCTCGGTGATGGTGGGTGGAGTGGCGGCAATCTTCGAGCCGGCGCTGTCGCGTTCGGCACGCCATTCCTTCAGGTAGCGGGTTGCATCGGCGTTGGACACGCTGGCGGCTTCGCGCACCGTGGCGACGGTGGGGTTGCGGTCGGCGCTGAGGCGCTCGGCGGCGGAGTAAACACGATCCTTGATGGACGACTCAGACATGGCATTCTTCTATAGTAGTAATCGTAGTAGTAATCCTACTACGATTACTACTCAATCACCACCTCTCCCCATTTTATTCTGAGAAATCCTTATTCTCCGTCGTGCCGGGGTTAGCTCGTTGGCGCCAGGTGCCGCTTGGCTGGGCATTCTCGCCGGGGCAGCCACTAATGGCGGCCTCTGGCTCATTCAGGCGGCAGTGGCTGCATTCCGATGAGACAGCGCCTTCATCGGATGACTGTTTGCTGTTTGATTAGTGAGTTCCCATGGCCAGAGTGGGTGTGCCGTCCTTGGTGGACAGCACCCGGAGGCCTCGGTGGGTGTACATCCTCTGGTGTCTGTCGCTGCGTGCTTCGGTGCAGAGGGCTGCACCTGCCGGAACGACGTGATTTATGGCCGTCGTGGCGAAGGTGAGGCCTTCCATGGTGTGTGGGTACATGGCGAGGTAGGAGATTTTGTAGGCCTCCCGCCCAGGCAGCACTTTTTTCCATTGCCGGATGGCGTTCGCGTTCTGGGCTGAGCGTTGGGGGTGCAGTTCCCTGAGTGCGGGGATGACGGCGGGCAACAACAGCATAATGACGATGAGCAGGAATGCCCCGCCGGCTTTCATGATGGCCAGGAGGATCTGCAGCCCTTGGCGGTCAGCGATGGAAATCCATCCCAAGAGTCCAATGATGACCGCAGCGCAGGCCCCGGCGGGTGCGAGCCACCTCCCCCGGGCCGGCGGCTTCTTGCTCTCGATGGCGATGATCGCTTTCTTCTCCCAATGCCACAGCCGTCCCCCACAGGCCAACAGGTTCAGGGAGTACAGGTGCCTCAGGTACAAGCCTCGGGCACGGCACCGGACACCGCGTCGGGTGGATTCGGCGGCGAAGGCTTGGGCAGCAATCCACGCCAGGGCCGGGGCGTCGCGTAGACGTGCCCGTTCGATATTCATGTTGTGTCGGGGTGTTCTATGGTTTGTTCGGCTCGGGTGCGTTGTCCCGGACGCAGGCTTCCTGGCCCGGCCCCGTCCCAGGGGCGGGCGTTGTTGTGTTTGCGCTGGAGCCGCCGAACTTCCTTCAAGGTGGCTGTCTCGATCAGCTCGGAGATCGAGGCATAACCCTCAACGGTGCCGGTAGCCAGGAAGGCTGCCCGGACCTGATCCGCATCCGTCGTGGTGAAGTAGGGGGCGAAGGATGAGGGCTTCTTCTTACTCATGGTCTTTCGTCTCCCAGAGAACTGGCCCGCCCTTATAGCTGCCGATACGGGTGTTGTTCCTGGCCCGGCGGACCTCGGCCATGGTCATCGTGTTGACCCGCTCTGTGACGATATGTTCTTGGCAGTGTTCAAGGATGATCTTCCTTCGGGCGACCAGATCGGCCATTGCTTCCATGCCGTCCCGTTCGTCCTGATGCCCATGTCCCAAACCCAGTTCGTAGCCGTTCATCCAGATCCGCCAGGCCAACGGGTCGCGGAGAATGAATTCAACCAGCTCTTCCTCATCCATGCCACTGCCCTACTCGCCCGTGCCGGTTGCCCCAGCCATGGTGGAGGCGTGCAGGGCGGCCACCTGTTCTATGCAGTCCGGACGGAGGCCGGCCCAGTGGAAGTGATCATCCACCACAACCACGGGCGCCTGGGAGTAGCCGAGCTCTTCGCTGACGTACTCCAGCGCGGCCGGCGTGCTCGTCAGGTCGACTTCCTGGAAAGGGACTCCGAGAGCGGTGAACTTCTCTACCGTTTTGCGGCATCCGAAGCATCCGGGCTTTGAATAGAGGGTGATTCTCAGCATGGTCAGTACCTGGTTTCGTATGGTCAAAAGTTTCGTTCGTCTGTGCTGCTGTATACCTCCAATTATACTCTTCATTCATATGAATAAACAGGTGTTTTAGCCCTACAATTCAACGAACTTGACCAGTAATTCCCCGCTGTTTTCGGTGGCGTTTCTGCCGTGCGCGACGCTTGGTAACTGTGGGGTAAGAACGGATAGCACCCAGACGCAGATCCCCTGGCGCTCTGGATTCAACCCACCGTGTCGATGACCTGACATGCCTGGTCTGGACAAAGAACCCCGCCACTCCCCCCAGATGAGCCCTTGAGCACCTACCCCGAGCCAGCGCCAGCCCTTGTGTCGTCATCGGCCCGCTGTTGCTCTTGCTTTGCATGTCGTTGCCACCCGGGCGGGCGTTTCGCCCGTGCCGCTTCATGGGTTGCCCGCAATCCAGGGAGGTGGCTTTCTCGGACTTGCAGGTGCCGCTGCACGGTCGACCGTGCCCAACCCACACGGTCAGCAATTTCGCGCACGGTCAGACCAGCGGCATACATGATCTCCCACTCAGGGTGCCGTGAAGTCTCCCATCCCACCACCGTGAGCCCCACGATAAGCGATGAAACAGATCTGTGGAAGCATGAGTGCTCACCCCAGTACGTCGCGGCAAGAATGCCTCGTCATCGATCGATCCGTCCGGGCTTTTTCTTTCACACCACCCGCATTGAACTTACACACTATTCCCAGTGGTCGATCCGCCTACCACCATCGCGCCCATCGCTTCTACCGGTCTACGCGCACGTGGAGGATTCGGGTTCCTGCGGGCAGGGTTCTCCGTAGCTGGGCGAAGCCCTGGGCGTAGCCCTGGCATTCGACGGTAGTTGTTTCGATAGCTGCAGTCTCGATGGTTTCCAGCATGGCTGTAATGAGCATGATTCAAGGATAGTCCGGCCAGTAACTATGTTCTATGTCAGACCATCAGAGCATACTGTACCAGTGAACAAGTTCGATCCTGATTCAAACGCGATGCTCATGGCCATCATCGATGCCGAGGGGCGTCACCCCAAACCCTCCGACGGGCCCACTCAGCGTTTCCCCCTCTGGAACACGCCCCTGGTGAAGGTAAATAAAATGTACGGAAAAGCGGTCGCCTACACTCGCTCGTACGGCCTCATAGACTGGAACGACGATGCCGGCAACCACCACACGGAATGGTTCCCAGCCGACCTGATTCATCGGGTGGGACGGGAGGACTGGCATGGACGCTAACGAATCGGCACGAGTCCCGGTGGGTGAATTCGTTGAATATTCGACGCTAAGCCTAGGTACATCCGTCAACGATACGTTCGCGAGGCAAGCATCCTCCGGTTAAGTGGTCCGCGGATTTCCGCGGCCAATTTTGTAACGCTTGCCGTGTACGCGCCAATGTAACGGCCTCCGGGCTTTGCTAGAGCCAACGCCTGCGAAGGCCTGACAGATTACTGGACAACGGCTACAGAATTCTGGCGGAAAACTGCGCTCACGTCGGATATTCCACTTTTTCACAATCCACCCCAGAACGTCCTTAGCGTGAATTTCCGTAGAGATCTTCCCCGGACCCCGTGTAGCGCGGTGAAAGCATGTCGCGCTTCATGGACCAGTCCGGCCCACTCTGGCCACCGGCCCGGCTCAGGCCGATACTCCCCCGCCCGTACTTCTTGGCTGTGCCATGGCACCCATCCCCTGCTCTTGACTTCCTGGGAAAGCACCTCATTGTCCGGCCCACCGAGAATCACGGGAGAATTCATACTCACTTACGGTATGAGAATCTTTGTGTACATCAGGTATCTGCTGTCGAGGGTTATGAACTAGCAACGAGCTGCCAGCAGTGACGGCTTGGGCCACAGCTTCTATATCCAGTAGATCTAATGGATACATTGGATCTGTACGCATTATTCGAGAAGTTACCCCTTCCGCCCGGCGCCGATCTTTCCCGCCTTGACCGGGGGAAACTCTGCACCCTTGTTGTACTTCTCTTCACGTTCCCTGGCGCGCACAAGCGCAGCCTCCAGGAGGAAGTCGGAGAATGAGGCTTCCCGCTCTCCCGACATGGTGGGCGTATGGAACCAGGCGGCACGTAGGCGGTCAATGACCTCTTCGTCGGTGAACAATGCGGCCTTGGACTTGTTACGCCCTTGCGGGACCGGTCCTGGCTTCTTCTTCGCTCCAGGCACTTCACCGGCGACCACAACAATCTGGCTGGGGTTCGCCGGTACGGGCGCTTGCCTAGCGGGCACAGCCTGCAATTCAGGCTGCGTCGCAACCTGCGATTCGACATGCTCGATGGGGTGAGATGCCCCAAAATTGCTCTTCTTGGGTGCTGGTCGTTGTGCCATTGCGCCTATTTCTCCTTCATCTGTGAGTAGTCATGGTTCGGGAAGATCGCACTGAGGTGCCCACGGAGGTCCAGACCTTCAATATCTACGAAGTGGCGGGCATAGATCTCGTATGCCTCTCGCGCCCTTTCAGCATCTGACTTCCACTCATCGAGGCCATAGCCGGCTTCCTGGGCATCCTGAATGACACTCCACAGTGGAATGTACGGGGTGAGGATTAGCCATGGTGAGGCATCTTCAAGCTCGCTGATCCAAGAGCGGTGGCTGATGGTGTTCCTGATTCCGTTGACCGTGATACCGGCAACCGTCAAGAGAGGGTTGTAGTACTTCTGCACGCTGTCAAAGCTCTTGTGCAACTCACTGAGGCCATCTAGTGAGAATTTGCCGGGCTGGGTGATCACAACCGCTTGATCCGCTGCTGTAAGCGCATTGACGGTGTGCAGATCCAGGCTCGGTGCGCAGTCAATAAGCACTAGGTCGTAGTCGTCCTGGACGGCGGTTAATGCTTCTTTGAGTCGGTATTCACGCCCATGCTCTGTGTGGAGCTGTTGGGTAGCCTTCGACGTGTTCTGATTCCCTGGGAGTACATCCAGGTTCGGCCAAATGCCGGCAACTTTCGCCTCGGCAAGCTTCTCCCCCACCAGTACATCTGCGAAACTCAGTTGATCAGCGAGCACTTCTTCTGCCGCCAAAATCCCACTCAGGTTCCCCTGAGGGTCAGCGTCAATCACCAAAACCCTCATGCCAGCATTCACGGCAACCCTGGCGTAGTTGATGGTGCAACTTGTCTTACCCACCCCACCTTTTTGGTTAATGAGGGCCTTGATATGCGCTGTCATTGTGTATCCAATCTATCTAATCTATCCATTATATCCAATGGAACGAGCCAATCCAATGGCTCTAGTGGATATCCACGCCCGAGTTGATGCGTCATCTCATGACAAGTGACAGTATCTAATATATCCATAGGTTTCGATGGATATATTAGATACTCAAACAAATTGTATCCATCGTGTCCAACGTATCTAATAGCTCCATTATATCCGATGAGGTGAGACAATCCAAGGGCTCTAGTGGATATTCACGCCCCCCATTGACGCGGCGTTTTTAATGTATCCATAAATAACTATGGATACATTAGATACATTGCTCGGCACAGGGGATTGCGGACACAACTTGGCGCCGGCATGAAGTCCTGACTTCGTGCCTGGGTGGTTTGGGGGCCAATGTTTGAACGGTGACGATGCTGCCTAACCGCCACGTAGTCCGCCGCGAACTTCTCGCACCAACCAGGCCCTTTAGTCTGGCTGTGGGTGCCGCGCTGGTCTTCTGCTTGGACATGTTCATAAGTCACGGGTTAGGTGGCTTGCAGGAAGCGTTGCAAGGCGGATTGGTCGTTGTCGTAGGGGATCCACGGGTCCCATTCGCTTTGTTCCTGGTCGTAGAGGTCTTCCTCGCGAATCACTGGTTCGGTGAAGCGTTCGAGGTAGGCGTGCCATTGCCGGCGCTGTTCCCTGATGAGGGCACTTTGCCGCTCGTAGTCTTCCTGGACACCCAACCATTCGGCAATTTTTCCTAGATTGGTGGTGTGAATGATCTGCCACTGTCCATGACGGCGTTCGACCATGGACAATTCCGCCAAGATGGTGAGCTCTTTGGCGACCGTAGGCCGACTCAACCCGGTGGCCCGCACAATGTCAGCGGTCGTGGGGGAGTGGCGCCCCCTTTCCACTGCCTCGTAGACCAGGGCTGAGGGCGCCCCCAGAGCCCTAAAGACCGTGCGAATCCCGTGGATCTTGCCTTTGCGCCAGGCGGTGGCTTTAGCAACATCCTCGAATTGTTTCGGCAGCCCTAGGACGTAGCTGTCGGCCCATTTCCCGCGGGCGTCCTCGATCTTGGACAGCATCCCACCAGAGTGCTTGACCAGGCGGGGGAGCAGGCGTGCGATAGTGCCGTGGTGTGCGCCCATCTCCCTGGCAAAGGACCGGCAGCCGACATCGATCAGCAATGTCCCCTTGGCCCGGGCAAAGCCCAGAATCGCCCGAAAAAGGAACCGAAGCATGATTCCTTCACGACCAGTTCGGGCCAGACGTTGGTCAAGGAGAGAGTACAGAACATTTTCAAGATCATTGATCTCAGCCTGGACAGAAACGCTGGAACGAAAATTCCCAGCCCCCCCGCTGTGGGTTAAAGACGGCTCTGTGTCGTATTTATTGCTATAGCTCTTACCTGCTTTAGGGGCGTCGTTTTTCTGGGCAACCCAGCTGGCCGCGTTCTCCCATTCCTTCCCAAGCAGTGCTTCTTGACGGGCACTGCTCCCATACAAGGCCCCGAGTCCGGCGAAGTCACCGCTGAGACGTGCCTGAATCTCGGGAAGGCTCACCTGCCAAGCACACAGGTGATTCAGCACAGCCATGCGAGCCTCGGAAGGACTCTTGTACTTAGCCGCGTCGTAGACCCCGGTCCGGGCAACCTGACGCAACACCGAACCACGCAACAAAGCGCTCTCCGTGGAGGCACCGGCTTTGACTGCAGAAACGGTGGCCACAGTCCTGACGGGTTTCAACCTTGCGGTCTTGCGGGCACGCACCTGGTGGATTGACGCCGCCAAGGCCCGGCGCAAGGCTGCAACAGCAGGGGCCGGGTTACGGCGACGCAGCACGTCGTAAGCCTCGGCAAGGGGCGTGTCCAAGATCTGGTGGCCGGTCATGGACTTATGCCAGGACCCAGGAGGGCGGATACAGCCATCGGTCACGTTCTGGTGGGGGCCAGGGTCAAGACTGGGGAAACGGGTGGCAAGGGCTTCCACGAGCTCACGAGCATCCTCGGCTGCCAGGCGTTCCTGCACTGGGACGTAAATGTGCCGGCCACCGCTGGGGGAGTGGTCGGCAACATAGGCCAACCCACAGGAATCAAGCAGAGCGCCGAGGGCGGCCGCGTCAGCATCCACCACAGCCTGCAAAGCCTTGGAGGTGTCAAGGTCCAAACACAATGTCTGCACCGAACCATCCGCCCCATGGACCATGACCGCGGCAGCACGCGTTGGTAGCAACTGGGTGATGGCCGGAGGATTGGAGCGAGGGCGAGGATACTTTCCCTCACGCGTGGCAAACCGCATGACGGGAGAGCCCGCTATAAGCGGCGCCAGCGCAGCCCAGGCCTGAGCATGGACTGAAGGCGTGCCCGACACGGCAGCCGTGTCGCCCGAGGCAGCTTTACCAAAAAAATCGTGTGCGTGTATGATGGAACTATTCCTTAGCAAGAGCGGGCATGACAAAGCCGCTGTTGTCGAACTAGCTGGAAACCGAGAAACTTGCCGGTGTCCGGGTTTCTAGCTAGAGAGTTTTATCAGTCAAGGCCCGCTTCGTGCGGGCCTTCTGCTTTAAGAAGCCTTCGCGATAGGCAAGGCCCCCTGGTTTGAAATTTGGTCTAGTTCGACTGTGGAGAGATGGGCCTTGACCAGTGTCGCGACGTAGTCGCTTACCGTCATGCCATGGGCTTCTGCCACCGCCGAGAGCTTTTCAGCATCGGGGATTGGCATGCGTGATCCAACAAGCCGGCGGTCGCCCTTGCTTCGTCGTCCGCCTCCGCGGTTTCCTGTAGATGCCATATGACCATCTAAGCGGTAACTGTTTCCATTAAGTGGGATTTCCACGGCGTGTTACCTAAAATCCTGCTGCAACTGCGACGCGAGCGGTGAACTGGCGCCCTTGACCCGCCTTGCATGTATTCCGCAAAGTTCAGCGTGGGCAACCACGCGTGAGACTCGGGCGGCAGCTCCTCCGCCATCGTAGGCCATGAGGTTATCGCCAGCCGGAATAAACGTCCGTGAGACCAAGGCACATTGATCCACTTGTTCTTCCTTGAATTGGGCTACATTCCCATGCCAAGGTACTGCGCAGACGTAGTGGCGCGCAGCGGCACGTCAGGTCCTGTGTGATCCGTGGCGGGGTTTGCTGTTGCCTGGCCGGCGCCTGCAATGAACGCTTCGATGCGGTGGCGGTGGTTGGTCATTTCGATGTCCTCCCAGCTGGGTTGGGGTCCGAGCGGCAGGGTTTCATCGGTGACGCCCCATCTGTCTCGGAAGACGGCAACGTCTTGAAGCACCCGCTGGGTGGGCTTCGGGTCGTTCTCAGCTTGGAGCAGTTGCACAAGTTCCTGTTTCCATGGATGGTCCAAGGTGAGCGCACGAGAGGCTACGACGGCGGTGCGCTGCAAGAGTCGGTGTTCGACCTGGTCGAGCAGTGCAGCGATATCCTTGCGGTCACTGTGGATGCGCACCAGACCCTCAGCATGGCGATCCTTGCCCAATGCTGCAGATAGTCGGCTGTGCAGGATTGCAGTTTGATCCCTCACTGGACCCGACGGTGTAAGCGCACCCAGGACTGTGCGTTCAGCCAAGATTCGGTTGTGGCTGAGCAGTCGCTTCCACAGGGTCACGGCAGGACCCCAGGAAGGTGATTCTTGAAGTTCCGCAACCCTGCTCGGGGCGTGGCGTGAGAGGAGATTGATAAGTTGATCGCTGGCTAAGATTTGCGTGAGGTAGTCGTGTTCGGCGGCGATTTGTTCCAGGGTGTCGGTGGTCTCGAGCAGATGCTCCCTGGTCTCGTGAGCGGTGCGTTCGGCGCCTTCCGCGGCAAGAATCCGACCTAGAATTTCGGGCCAGTGGGGGAGAACTGTGGGGTCAAGCCGTTCGCCGTCGTCGGGTTCGGGTTCCACCACGTAGGCGGTGTTGGCGTTCCTGCCGCGAGTCATGCTGACGTAGAACAGCTCGCGGGTAAGCCTGCCTTCACTGACCAATGAATGGCTGGTCTCGACGGTGATGCCTTGGGCCCGGTGGGCGGTAGTGGCATAGCCCAGCTCTGCGCAGAGGGACAGATAAGTGGCGTCCAATCGCACGTTGGCGCCCGTATCTTGGCGCCTGAACCAGGCGTTGCCAGAGCGGTCCGGTGGTTTTGTCATGACCAAAAGGGTGCCGTTGCGGATGTAGTCGCCGCGACTGTCGACGGTGTGCCGGTTGTTCTGTCTGGCGAGTACAACGTCGCCACGTCCCGCTTGTGAACCGTCACTCAGTTTTGTGGTCCGCGTGAAATCAACCATCCGGGCTGATCGTAGATCGGCCTGGGCCCGTTGGTTCAGAGTGTTGACGGTGTCGTTGTCCGGGGCGATGAGGATGGAGCTGCGCCCGGCAGCCAAGTCGCGGTTCCACGCGGCGTAGGCGGCATCGGCCATGTCGCTGTTGTTGCCTGATTTGATACGGCCGTGCTGCTGGTAGTGGTGGATGCCGTCGAAGTCGCCGTTACGCAATTGCAGGCACGCTTCGCGCTCCCAAGCGTGGCTGAAGCGGTGAATGGTGGTCAATCGTGCAGCATGCCCGCTGCGGTCGAGCCAGCCGAGGATGCCGCCGGCGTCGATGGAATCCAGTTGGGCCGGGTCACCCACCAGTAGAACTTTGGCCCCGGCCGCTTGGGCCTGATCAGTCAGGGCGGCGAGCTGGTAGGTGGACACCATGGAGGCTTCATCGACGATGACGAGTTGGTTGGCGTGCAACTGCCAGCGTCCCTGTTCCGCTACCAGCGACGCGAGTGTCTGTATGACGCGTTCCTGCTTGCGCCGCATACCTGACGTTGCGTCCACGTGCAGATTGCGGAGCACTCGTTCGCTGGCCAGGTAACGCTCCGCACGGTTCGCGGCGCCCACGCCGACGGTTTCGTGGAGCCACTTGGCCACGTTTTCGGCGGACAGTCCCAGCGCTGTGGCAAGGACATCGGCCGAGACCGCTGAGGGTGCCAGCGCCACGACGCTGCCCTGGCCAAAGGCGTGTTGCCAGATGGCCGCGAGAGTTTTCATGATGCTGGTTTTGCCAGTTCCGGCCGGGCCCGTGATGGCATCGACGCGGTACCGGCTGGATAGTATTTGCAGGGCAGCGTCCTGCTGATCGCTGTGGAGTGAGGCTTCGGGAGAGGCTCGCAGTGCATCGATGGCATCCCACGGGTCCATCCCTGGCCCGTCAGGGGAGGTGCTCGCGGCCATGATGGCGTCCTCATTGGACAGGGTCCTGACGTCGGAGAAAGTCCGGCCTTCGGGGAGGTCAAAGACGGTGCGGTCGTTGCTGGCAACGTCGGGTCCGGCCGCAACTGGGGTTGAGTATCTGCAGTGGTTCAAGGCAACGGAGCAGGACTCGGCGGCGGTGGCGACGTCGTCGATCATGCGCGCCCGGTCTGCGGCTGTGGCCACGCGAATCTCCGCGCAGACGCGTTCGGCCTCGGCCAGGAGGTTCCAGCGATTCCAAGTGGATCGTTTCTGGGCGACCAGGCTCTGGACGAGCTGGCCAGAGGCGTTCAGCCATTCGGTCATGAGGTCTTCACGTCGTAGGGGTGTTGTGCGTGAGCGGTGGATGGTTTCGGCCACGATCCTCTCAGGGGATTTGCTGAGTCGTTCGGCCCTGTCGCGCCACTGGAGCAAGCGAATCCTGAGCGGGGTTGGCTCGCCAGATTTGGGGGATCGGGTGGCCAGTGTAGCCTGCTGGCGGAGCTTGATGACGGTCGTATCCGACGGGGCATGGCCGTGGTTCTGGATCCATGTCGCAACGAGACGGTCCTTCTCCAGTTCTATGGATTTGGCCCGTGTGGAGAACTCCGCGATCAGCTTTGGGTCGATACCCGCCAGCTCGTGAATGAAGTTGTGACTCTTCACGGCAGGTGCTCGCACTTCTGTCACCGTACCGAGCTGACGCTGGAGTTCATCGAAGAGCAGTCCGTTGTAATGCTCGCTGGCTGCAACAACGGCCTGATAGAGGGTGCGGGCGTCGAGGCTGGTCCAGGCACCATCGGTGATCCGTCGGACGCGGTTGGCGATGACCAGATGGGTGTGGAGCTGCGGATCCCCGGCACGGGACTCCCAATGGTCGAACGCTGCAGCGACGGCACCCCTGACGGGAACGCGAGCCACCCCGTTGTGACCGGCCCGGGTATGAATGGCTTTGGTCTCCAACCATTGGAGCGTGTCCTGCACGGCTCGATGGTGGGCGGCCAGCACTCGGCCTTGGACGTCGTGGTTGCCCAGGGCCCAGAGCACCGAAACGGATTTCGGGACGCTGAACGTCAGATCAAAACCCGCGACCGGCGCCCGAACAGTGGCGGCGGCCCCCGGCTGCCCGACGGGATGGACAACAGTACGGTGACCGTGAGGCCTCCCGAGCGCGTCACCGGTGACCGGATTGGTGGCCTGCTCGAAAACCGCCTTGGCGGCCGCATCTGTGACCGGGGCGCCGGCTTCGACACCAATGCCGTCCACGCCTGCACCCAGCCAGATTCCGCGAGGATTACCAGACTTGGTGTAATAGTCAGTGAGATCCTTGACGCTCATGTCTCCATGGGCGGTGGTCTTCAGCAGGTACTTCACACCCGCGTCAGCTGAGAGCCGGGCAATGGACACGGTCATGGTCCACACCGCCCCGGGTAGGGGAGTGCTGGGACAACCAACTCATGGTTATCGCTGTGACTGTGGATTCCTTTGCAACATTTCACACCTGTCCATGGTGATTGGAAGGCAAAACGACATGACCAAACGAAAATTTTCTGCAAAGCCGGCCGCAGCCGCCGCTTGGATGCAAGACGTGTGACGATCTTGAAGATGGCAGACAATTGGTGGCGGTGACGGCCAAGGGGGAGACCGTGATGCTTAGCTGGGAGAAGCTTGTCTGGGCCAGGACGAGCTTCCAAGGAACATAGCCTTATTTATTGGCACGGCTAAAGTTGACTTGGCGCCACATTCATTCTGAACAGAGCCACGCGTCGAAGCCCAGGCAGTTGCAATCAGTGTCGTGCTGTTCGGATGTAGGCCCTCGATGGGCCGTGCCCTACGCCCACACTACCGATCCTTCTGCGCCTCTGGCGTCGTCGGCGGGTCGGCCATCCCAGGCCCGATCCAGCATGTTCTGCCGCTGTGTGCCCAGCATGAGGTATTCAGGAGCGGGCCGGGCACAAGTGGGGACATTGCAGATGTCCCGTAGAACATCGCCATCTTCGAATGGGGTGCCTGTGTCCAGCTCGTAGGAATAACGATGGGGCGCACGGACGTGTCCTATCTGTTCTGGTGCAGGAAATAGGCCATAGACATCATCGGCAACGGCGCCGGTCCACCACAGCCAACAGTCGCCAGAAACGGTGCCCTTGAGGACCTTGGATCAAAGCGGTCAGTTGGAGCAGCTGCAGTTTTCATCAGGCCGGGTATTTTTCCCGTTTGCGGGAGTGCTGCATCTGATGCACGCCGGCTGTAAGGATCTCCCTGACCAAATCGCTGGAATTGATGTTGCGCTCATCAGCAAGGTCTTTGAGCTGCTGCTTGAGGTCTTCAGTGACGCGGAGGTTCAAATGAGGCGAATGCTTTCCCGGCTTGGCGCCAGGGTCCAAGCTGGGACGGCCGCCAATCAGGCGGTCCAGCTCGGCCGGGTCCATGCCTGCTTCCAGGAGAACGGACCGCCCGTGTGCGGCCGCTTCTGATCCGCGGCGAATGGTGGCAGATGGCTGAGTCTGGGGCAGCTCATTTTCGGCCCAGTCCGCCATCTGCTGGTAGCGGGCTTGGGGTATGAGTAGTAATGGAACAGAATTGCGCGTTTAAGGCAAAACCATCGGTATAGCGGTTGGCGCTAAGCGCGTGATCGTGGTCCTTGGCTGCGGGTGAAGTTGAAGTTGCTCGCGGAGGTCGATCTCTTCGGGCATGTGTCGTTCAGAAGTCGTCTGTACTCCGCTGGGGCATCAGTGATCGCTGGCTTTTGACGGATCAGGCGTTTGGGCCGAGGTGGCGGTAGAGCGTCGCGCGACTCCACCCGACCAGGCGTGCCGCATCTTCGGCGGTGCGTCCCTTCGCGCGGGCGTCCTTCGCGATCGCGAGCTTATCCGCGATCACCAAAGGGTCCGAGAGCGGACGGCCGAACCGGGTGCCCGATTGCCGGGCCGCGGCGATCCCGGCATTGACGCGTTCAACGATCAGCTCGCGCTCGTACTCGGCCAGGGAGGCCAGCAGGTTCAACATCATCCGACCGGTGGATGTCGCCGGGTCGATCCCGTCCGAGATGGAGCGCACGTTCACACCGCGTTCGCGCAACAGGTTCACGGTGTTCAGCACATCGATGAGCGACCGGCCGAGCCGGTCGACCCGCCAGACCACCACGTTGTCCCCGGCCTCGGCGTACTCGAGCAGCTTCTTCATCCCGGGCCGCTCGATCGCGGTCCTGCTGCCGGAGGTGACGTCGGCGAACACGTCGCGTTTCTGCACCCCGGCCTTGACCAGCGCGTCGAGCTGAAGCTGCGCATCCTGGCTCGAAGTACTCACACGCGTGTATCCCAAATGTCTCACGCCACCATTTTGACTCAGAAACCTCTTCGCGGCAATCGGATGAGACGCTTTACGGCGGGATGACTTTTCGAGACACTTGGCGCCCCGCCACCCGGGGCCGGCCGATTTTCGAAGGGGGACCCGCACCAATGTCTCAAAAAGCTAAAGGTTTTCGAGACGCGCGGTTGGGCGATCTCCGCCGGTCTCAAAATGGGCGAATGCGAACGCACGACAGGAGTAGTGCGGGTGTGGCTGCACCTCGGGGTCGTACGTACCCGGCCTCGCAAGCAGCCGCAGGGCCCATTCGTCGGCCTCTCAGCACTGCGACAATGAAGCCATTTACCGCTGCCATTCACGGTGAAGCATTCTTGTGGAACGCTCAGCCGGTAGCGGGGACGGTTGTTTTTCGCTAGGTATCTTGCCTTCTGCTGGTTTGCTTCTGCGGCATCAGCTTGCGGGTTATATGCCGTGCAGGTTTTGGATGAAATCGTCGGCCCGGCGGAGGTTGAGCGCCAGGACCTCGCGCTTTTCATTGGCACGCCGGACGAAATCCTCAAGCTTGGCCCGGGCTTCCGGATCGTTCGTGTCGGCGGCCAGGGTGTCGACGGTGTCCAGCAGCTCGCCCATTTCCTCCAGGGTGAATCCCAGCGGCTTCATCGAACGGATCACCAGCATGCGCTGCAGGTCGGACTCGGTGTAGATCCGGAACCCGCCCTCGCTGCGCGTGGTCGCCGGCAACAGGCCCACCTCGTCGTAGTGGCGGATGGTGCGCTGGGACAAGCCCGTGGCGTCCGCCAAGTCCCCGATATGCATGGTCTGCCCCTTGGCCACCGGTGGTGGGGTGTCGATCATGGGATTCTCCTTTTCCCTAAAATTCCAACTCTACCCTTACGATAAATTAGAATTGATTCTTCTCTCTGTGCTCCGCCGCGGCCAATCCTCGCCGCGGCCCTTCATTGCACAGCCCAAGGGCGAGCCGCCCCCAACGATTCTAAGCACCTGAGTGCCCGAGCGCCCTCACTCACTTTCGAACGGAGCCATCCATGGCCACGAAAACAACGGCAGAACACCCCGTTCTGTCTCCGGAGGAACGGCAATCCGTTCTGCGCACCCTCAAGTCCCCGCGCCTGCTCAAGACCGAGGTCCTCGCCGGCCTGGTGGTGGCCCTCGCCCTGATCCCCGAGGCCATCGCCTTCTCCATCATCGCCGGGGTAGACCCCCGCCTCGGGCTCTTCGCCTCCTTCACCATGGCCGTGTCCATCGCCTTCCTGGGCGGGCGTCCGGCCATGATCTCGGCTGCAACCGGGGCCATCGCCCTGGTGATTGCCCCGCTGGTGAAAAGCCACGGCGTGGACTACTTCATTGCCGCCGTGATCCTGGCCGGAATCTTCCAGGTCATCCTGGCCCTGCTGGGGGTGGCCAAGCTGATGCGCTTCATTCCCCGGCAGGTCATGGTCGGATTCGTCAATGCCCTGGCCATCCTGATCTTCATGTCCCAGGTCCCCGAGCTCCTTGGCGTCCCCTGGATGGTCTACCCACTCACCGCCCTGGGCCTGCTGATTGTCTTCGGCCTGCCCAAACTCACCACCGTGGTCCCCGCGCCCCTGGTTGCGATCGTCGTTCTGACCCTTATTGCCGTTGTAGCATCCCTGGCGGTCCCCACCGTCGGGGACAAGGGTGAGATGCCCGAGAGCCTGCCGGCCCTGTTCCTGCCGAACGTTCCACTGAATTTCGAAACCCTGCAGATCCTGTTCCCCTACGCGCTGGCCATGGCCTTCGTGGGCCTGCTTGAATCCCTGATGACCGCCAAGCTTGTCGATGACGTTACCGACACCCGTTCCAACAAGACCCGAGAATCCTGGGGCCAGGGGGCGGCGAACATCATCACCGGATTCTTCGGCGGCATGGGCGGTTGCGCGATGATCGGGCAGACCATGATCAACGTCAAGGCCTCCGGCGCCAGGACCCGCATCTCCACCTTCCTGGCCGGAGTTTTCCTGCTCATCCTGGTCGTCGCGCTCGGCGGCATCGTGGCGCTGATCCCGATGGCCGCTTTGGTGGCCGTGATGATCTTCGTTGCGGTGGCCACCTTCGACTGGCACAGCATCAAGCCCTCCACCCTGCGCATGATGCCCAAGAGCGAGACCATCGTCATGCTTGTTACCGTGGTCTTCACCGTCTGGACCCACAACCTGGCCGTCGGTGTGGGTGTCGGCGTGTTGACCGCCATGGTCTTGTTTGCCCAGCGGGTCGCCCACTTTGTCACCGTCACACGGGCAGTCAACGAGGAACGCGGAGTCGCGGCATACGTGGTCAACGGTGAGTTGTTCTTCGCCTCCTCCAATGACCTCTACACGCAGTTCGAGTACGCGCTTGACCCGGAACGCGTGGTCATTGACATGCAGGCATCGCACCTTTGGGACGCCTCCACGATCGCCGCGCTGGATGCCATCACCGAGAAGTACGAGAAGTACGGCAAGAGCGTCGAAATCATCGGACTGAACACGGCGAGCCTGAAGATGCGTGAACGCCTGGGCGGGAAACTCGGAGCCGGTCACTAAGCCCCGGCCCATCCCCAGCTCGCATATTGCGAGGCACTATGCGAGCTGGGCGACTGATGCGCCACCGGTACGCCCCCGTCATTGAGCTCCGTGGAGGCGTGTAACAGAGACCTTGTCCTTGATGCGGACCCGGGCCTGGGGAGGGCTCACCCGGGAGGGCCCGGATCTCTCCTGGGGAGGTTCGTGCGGAAGAGGCCGGGGGCCGTTGGCCTGTCCGCTTCCCGTGGCGCGGCCCGAGTGGTCCCGATGGACCTAGGAGTCCCGGTGTTTAGACGGCGTCCACGGTGATGACGGTGACGACCGGCTTGCGACGCAGGGCGCGGTCCGACCATCTCGTCAGCGCCTCACCGACGGCGCGTTCGGCCTCGGGGCCCGTCTTGGGGCCCCTGAGGCCGGAGAAGGCCTTCTGCACAACGCCGGTGGCCTTGCCGAGCTCTTGGGCGGAGAATGTGAATCCCACCGGGAAGAACTCCGGGGTTTCCTCCAGGGAACCGGTCTTGGGATCCACGATGGCCAGGACGCTCAATGCCCCGTCTTCGGCCAGGCGGATGCGGTCTTGAAGGGATTGCTCGGTGGCGGCACCCGCGACCATGTTTTCGACATACACATAGTCGGCCGGGATGCTGCCGGCGACGCGGGCGCGGCCGTTTTCGAGGTCGACAACGGTTCCGTCCTGGGTGATCAGGACGTTTCCGGGCTCGACGCCGGTGCGGATCGCCAGCTCCGCGTTGGCCTTCAGGTGACGCGGCTCGCCGTGAATGGGCATGACGTTCTTGGGGCGGACCAGGTTGTAGCAGTAGACCAGTTCGCCGGCCGAGGCGTGCCCGGAGACGTGGACCTTGGCATTGCCCTTGTGCACGACATTGGCGCCCAGCTTGGTCAGGTCGTTGATGAGCCGGTAGATCGCCGTCTCGTTGCCCGGGATGAGGGAGGACGCCAGCAGGATCGTGTCGTCCTGGACCAGGTCGATGACGTGGTCCTGGCTGGCCATGCGCGCCAGGGCCGCCATGGGTTCGCCCTGCGATCCGGTGCAGATGATGACGACCTTCTCCGGGGCCATTTTTTCTGCCGCCTTGAATTCCACCAGAACCCCGCGCGGGATTGTCAGGTAGCCAAGTTCTTTCGCGGTGCCCATGTTCCGGACCATGGATCGGCCCACGAATGCGACCTTGCGGCCGTGCTTGTGCGCCGAATCGATGACCTGCTGGATGCGGTGCACGTGCGAGGCGAAGCTGGAGACGATGACGCGGCGCGGAGCGGTGCGCATGACGGTGTCGATGGCCGGTGCGAGGTCTGCTTCGGCCGCCATGAAACCCGGGACATCGGCGTTGGTGGAGTCCACGAGGAACAAGTCCACGCCTTCTTCGCCCAGGCGGGCAAAGCCGGCCAAATCGGTGATGCGGCGATCCAGCGGGAACTGGTCCATCTTGAAGTCACCGGTGTGCAGGATTTTCCCGGCCGGGGTGGTGATGGCCACGGCGAGGCCGTCGGGGATGGAGTGGTTGACGGCCAGGAATTCGAGGTCGAACGGGCCGATTTTCTTCTTCTCCCCCTCCTTGACCTGCACGGTCTTGGCGGTGATGCGGTGTTCCTGCAGTTTCGTTTTCACGAACGCCAGGCTCAACCGTGCCGAGATCAGCGGGATGTCGCTCCGTTCCCGGAGCAGGTAGGGGATGCCGCCGATGTGGTCCTCGTGGCCGTGGGTGATGACTAGGCCGACAATGTCGTCGAGGCGGTCACGGATCGCCGAGAAGTCGGGCAGAATGACGTCGACACCGGGATGGTGTTCCTCGGGAAACAGGACGCCGCAGTCCACGATCAGCAGCTTGCCGCCGTATTCGAAGACCGTCATGTTGCGGCCGATCTCGCCCAGACCGCCCAACGGGGTGATCCGCATGGCGCCTGCGGCGAGGGGGCGCGGGGGTGACAGGGGTTTCTTGGTCATGAAAGTCCGTTCTCGAGTTGTAGCTGTCGGGTGTGGCGGTGGGATCGTCGCCGGTGGTGTGGCAACCGGATCCGGTATCCGGGTCCGATGCAGGAAAAGTTTGCGGTGCGCGTCGTTGCGCAGGGGGAGCGGCAGGAATGTCCGGGAAGCGTGATTCCGGAGCTCCAGGTTCCCCGAAGCACCCTCGCCCTTAACTCTAACGTCACGTCAGGGTTAAGGGCACCTTCGTGCAACGCGATGATCCAAGTGAGATGAGCGTCACGGTGATGGAACGGGATGGGGCCGGGCATAGGAGAAGGGCGCCGAAGCGGCAGCCGCACGTACCGTTCCTGGGTGCATCCCGGGCCAACGCCTCGAAGCGGGCCAAGGGGCCATGCTCAACACGGCCGTGCGGGCCAGGGACCTGCGTACTGCCGGGCCCCTGGCCCGCACGGTTCTCGATATCGAGGGGGATGAATCCCTGGTCAGTGAATAACGGCGACCGGGCACTGGGCGTGCTGCAGCACCGACTGGGTGACCGAGCCAAGCAGCAATGCACGGATGGGGCCGTGTCCTCGGGTGCCGATCACCAGGAGGTCGGCCTCGCGGCTTGCCTTGGCCAGTTCCTCGGAGGCGGAACCCAGCACGTGCCGGGTCTCGGCCCGGACGCCGGCGCCGGCCTCGGATACCCCCCAGATCGCTTGCTCGACCTTCGTGTCGGTGGCGTCGTCAGCCTTCTGCTGCACGTGCAGGGCAAGTACGCTCCCCGCCGTCTGCTTCGCGTGACGCATGGCAAATTCCAGCGCCCTGAGGCTGTGTTCGGAACCATCGATTCCGACAACGATCCGTCCCGTGCGCAAGGCGTGCGGCTCCCGGACCACCACCACCGGTCCGGATGCGTGGCGTATCACGTACTGGCTGACGGAACCATTGACCATGCTCTTCAACGGGCCTTGGGTGCGTGCCCCCAGGACCGTCAGGTGGGCCGTTTCCGCCGCGCGCACCAGGGCCTCGCCGGGCGAGCCAAGCACGGTGGACACGGAGGTGTTGGAAGTCTTTGCCGAAGCCAGGAGTTGGTCGAGCTCATCGGTGACGTGGGCTGCCTGATATTCCTTGGGCACCTCCGGCACGTCGGTGACGTGCAAGGCGGAAACCAGGACATGCAACGGTCGCGAGAGCTGGGAGGCGAGTTCATCGGCCCATGTCAGGGCAATCTTACTGTGCTCGGACCCACCATAGCCAAGGAGGATGGCACCAGGGATTGTTGTCATATTTGGACTCTAACACAACGTTAAGGTCTGCCGCGGGTTCCGCCGCCTGCCCAGGGCGAGGATGCGCGTGCCTGGCTATTGCCCTCTGGGCAATCCCCTCGGAGCGGGAGATGCAAGGTGGGGGCAGAAGCGTGGGCCGATTGATCTGCCCCGATCCACCCCGCTCCGTCTTGGGCGCCGTTGGTTCTTGACGCCATCCACCGGCCCGTGGGAGGGGTGCTTGGCCCCGGGGGTTTATGGAGCCGTGCGGAGGCGGGGCTCGCGGACCACCAGTGACACGATTCCCACGGCCAGGGGCAGGGCGGCGAATACCAGGGCCGGGCCCGTGTAGTCCCCGGCCAGGTCGTGGCCCACGGAGAGCAGCAGGGGACCTGCAGCGGTGGAGGCCAGCCCGATGGAGGTGGCGAACCCGCGGATGGCACCGATGTGGGCGGTTCCGTAGTAGCGGGAGAACGCGGCGGCTTCGATGCCGCGCAGGCTGCCACCGGCCGCCCCCAGGACGAGCCCGTAGGCGATGGCCGCCCACCCCGGGGCGACAGTGGGGATGAGGAGCAAGGCCGCGGCCATCGTGGCCATGGAGAATGCCACACAGTACTTGGATGGGATGCGGTCGGCCAGGGCACCTGCCCCCAGGGTGGCGGCGATGCCGCTGATTGTTTGGGGCAGGAAGTTCGCTGCCGCCTCGACCGGGTCCAGGCCTTGGGCGCCAAGGACGGAGATTTGGTGGAAGGCCAGTGCGGTGCTCAGCAGCCCGGTCGCGGACAGCCCGGCGACCAAAGTCCAGAACATTGAGGTGCGCGCGGCCTGGGCCAGCGTCCATCCGACGTCCGGTTCGGCACCGGAAGAGTTGCCATCAAGGACGGGAGCGGCTTGGCGGGAACGGGGACGCAGCAACAGCGCCGTGAGCACGACGATGCAAAGCACCGCGAGGGCCTCGAGCCGCCATGCGCTTTGGATGCCCACCTCGGCCACGAGTCCGGAGAGTGCAAACGGGGCAATCGAAATGCCGCCGGAGCCGATCGCGCTGGCGATGCCCAGGGCCAGGCCGCGGTGGCGGGTCACGGACCGGGCCACCAGCGTCGTTGCCGCGAGCGAGAGCGCACCCTGCCCGGCCATGCGGATCCCGGTGAATCCCAGGGTCAGGCCGGTGGCATCCACGGCGAAACTCAGGCCGAGCAGGAAAGCGGCGAAGGCCACCCCGATCCCGGCGATGGTGGCACGGATGCTCCAGCGGTCCATCGCCCGGCCCAGGAAGGGCAGGGCCATGGCCCCGACGAGCGTGCCGATCAGGTAGCTCAGGGAAACGGCGGACCGGCTGATGCCCAGCCCGGCGATGATCGGATCGGTAAAGACGGACAGGCCCGCGGTCTGGCCGGGGGCGCTCATGGCCGAAAGCACCCCGCCGGCAGCGACGACCCCTATCCATGCTGCGGGAAGGCGGCCGGAAGCCCCGGCGCGGGAACGGGTGCGTGTCATCGCGGGTGTTCCCGGCCGTTTTTTAGTGTCCTCCTCCAAGTTTCCCGCCCAGGCGTTCGCGCATCTTCAGGCTGGCGGTGTTCAGCCCCTCGATTTCGACGGTCTTGCCGTACTTCTCATACTTCTCGGTGATGGAATCCAGGGAGGCGATGGTGGAGGCATCCCACAGGTGGGAGTTGTACAGGTCGATGACGATGTGGTCGGGGTCCTCGGCGTACTCGAACTGCGTGTAGAGGTCGTTGGAGGAGGCGAAGAACAGCTCCCCGGTGACTTCGTACTTGGCGATCTGCTCGCCGAAGTGTTCCTCGATGCGCCGTTCCACGGTGACCAGGTGGGCCACCCGCTGGGCGAACAGGACCATCGCGGTCAGTACCCCGACGCCGACGCCGATGGCCAGGTTGTGGGTGGCGACGGTGACGATGACGGTGGCGAGCATGACGATGGTCTCGCTCTTGGGCATCATGCGTAGAGTGGAGGGCTTGATGCTGTGCCAGTCGAAGGTGGCCACCGCGACGAAGATCATCACGGCCACCAGGGAGGCCATCGGGATCTGCGCCACGATGTCGCCCAGGGCCACGGCCAGGACCAGGACGAACACCCCGGCCAGGAAGGTGGAGATGCGGGTGCGGGCCCCGGAGGCCTTGATGTTGATCATGGTCTGGCCCACCATGGCGCAGCCGCCCATGCCGCCGAAGAAGCCGGTGATGATGTTCGACGCGCCCTGGGCCCAGGATTCACGGGGCTTGTTGGAACGGGTGTCGGTGACGTCATCGACCAGCTTGGCCGTCATCAGGGACTCGAGCAGGCCCACGATGGCCATGCCCAGCGCGAAGGGGAAGAGGATCTGGAAGGTTTCGAAGGTCAGTGGCACGTTGGGGAAGAACAGGCTGGGCAGGGACTGGGGAAGTTCGCCCTTGTCCCCGACCGTGGGGACGTTCAGGGCGAATACCATGGCCGCGGCGGTGAGCAACACGATGGACACCAGCGGTGCGGGGACGACCTTGGTCAGGCGTGGCAGCAGGTAGATCACGGCCAGACCGGCGATGGTCAGCGGGTAGACCAGCCACGGGACACCGATGAGTTCGGGCAGCTGGGAGGTGAAGATCAGGATGCCCAGGGCATTGACGAATCCGACCATGACCGAGCGGGGGATGAAGCGCATGAGCTTGGCAATGCCGAGGATGCCCAAAACGACCTGGAAGATGCCGGCGAGGATGACGGCTGCGATGAAGTAGTCCACGCCGTGGCTTTTCACCAGGGGGGCGATGACCAGGGCGGTGGCGGCGGTGGCCGCGGAGATCATGGCCGGTCGCCCGCCCAGGAAGG
The DNA here is from genome assembly GCF_054511175.1 of Arthrobacter sp. Sr24. Taxonomy (NCBI): domain Bacteria; kingdom Bacillati; phylum Actinomycetota; class Actinomycetes; order Micrococcales; family Micrococcaceae; genus Arthrobacter; species Arthrobacter sp. Sr24. The sequence continues at coordinate 56,933 of NZ_JBTNDB010000017.1, forward strand.
CGATGGACACCGCCATCGTGAAGGAGGCGAAGAGCCCGAGGCGGGGGTCCACCCCGGCGATCAAGGAGAAGGCGATGGCCTCGGGGATCAGGGCCAGGGCCACGACCAGTCCGGCCAGGACCTCGGTCTTGAGCAGACGCGGGGATTTGAGGGTCCGCAGGACGGACTGGCGCTCCTCGGGCGAGAACTCGCCCGTGGGGGCGGTGTGAATACTGGTGGACATGAAGTTCCATTCGCGTTGTGGGCGCAGTGGCGCCGGGTGGGTGAGGCAGGGGTAAGACAAGGAAATGGGGGGGGTTCAACGAGGACGGGCTCTTGGGCCCGGGCGGGGCTTGGGGGTCTAGCCGAAACCGGGGGGCGGGGAGTGAAAGCGGATCAGGATGTCATTGCCCCAGGGTGGAATGCAGGTCGGCAATGAGCCGGTCCGCCTCGTGCAGCTTGCGGGCCAGCTTCTGCCTGGCCTCGTGCGCCCGGCGCAGGTACTCTTGTGCCCGTTCCGTATCCCGGGGTGCCAACGGCGCGGTCTTGAGGATGTCAAGCAGCTCCGTCATCTCCTCCAGGGTGAAGCCAAGGGTCTTGATGCGATGCACGTGGTTGAGTCGGTCGAGGTCGTCCTCCGTATACAGGCGGAAGCCGCCGTCCGTCCGTCCGTGCGCCGGAAGAAGACCGACCTCGTCATAGTGACGGATGGTGCGCAGGGATAGCCCGGTGCGCTCGGCAACCTCACCAATGTGCATGAGATGGCCCTTGAGGTGTTGCGGCATTGCTTCGACCTTCCGGCGGGCGGTTGGCAATCCTGCCCGCTACTTTTCTCGCGTCTCCAGCCAAACCCTAACCTACCATAACGTTAGGGTAGAGTTGGGTTCATGAGATCTACATCAACCACACGCTCCCCCCACGCGGTTTCACTGCGTGAAATCTCGAAGACGTCGCAGGTCCAGGGAAAGCACATCAATCGCTACGGTGCCTTGGGATTGATCAACCCGGCACAAGGCGGAGAGGGACGCGAGCTGTACTTCACCGCGGACGTTCCCCTGATTTCGACGCTGCGGCTTTTTGAGCTCCACGGCTACCCGGCATCGGAACTGCGGCACATCGCCGAGACGCTCCAGCATGCGCGAAGCAACGGCGACCAACAGCTGCGAGAGGCGATCGGGGCACTCCTTGGGGCCCCGCTTCCGCCACAGGAGCCCTCGGTGGACGAGGCGGATTCCCGCGACAGAATGTCCTTGCGCTACGCCCTGCGGCGGTTCGCCCAGGGCCGGCCACAGGAAACACCGCACCAAAACCCGGAAGGCGGACCGAGATGACGTGTCAGGTAGGCGGGTGCCCCAATGCGGGGTCCGTGAGCTGGGACGCAGATACCGGCGCGATAGAGGTATGTGAGGACCATGGGGCGGAAATGGAATCGGGGTCCGAATGGATCCTGGATCCATTGACCGGAGGCGTGTTGCTCGGCGAGGCGGCTCCTGCCTCCATCGTGGCGCTCAGCGCCACCCGTGTCACCGGCGGCCGGCCGGGGTTGCTGCTCCGGATGACGACCACCCATTTGGGTGAGGCCGAGGATCTGGTCCTGGTGCTGCCGCCGGAGGAAATGGCGGTACTCGAACTGCTCTTGGACCGCTACAACGCATAGGGCGTGGCCGCGGCTCCGAGCCGACGGGCCGGGCGGGTTCACCCCCGGTCCCAAGCACGGGCCGGCCAGGGCTTCATCCGGAGAATCAACCTTGCGAGAGCTGGCGGTTGCCTGGTTCGCCGAAAAGTTCCGGGCATTGCTCCAGGGTGCGCCCGAGCTTCCATCGATCCCTGAACAGTCCGACGGGTTTCCCATTGGGCCGGTGGGCGACCTCGATGCCCGCGAGCATGGCGGTCTTTTCGGGTTCCTGCCCGAACAGGTCCCGGGCCATCGCATAGGGCAGCGGCTCGTCCACTGCGGCAGGGACGCCGAATTCACGCATCAACCGATCCAGGGCCACCTCAAACTGCAATTCCCCCACCGCCGCCAAGATCGGTGTCTGGCGCGTAGCGGTGCGGGAATAGAGGATCTGGATGGTGCCCTCTTCCTCGAGGTGGGAGATCCCCCGGGCGAAGGCCTTGAAGCGCCCGGCATCCAAGCTGCGCACCACCCGAAAATGCTCCGCATTGAAATGTGGCATGCGCGCAAAGCAAACGGCCGAACCGGCACGCACGGTGTCACCGATCCACAATCCGCCGGCATTGCTGAAACCGACAACGTCCCCTGGCCACGAGACATCTGCCGAACCGCGTTCCCTGCCGCTGAGATGGTGGGCATACTTGGAGGAAACCGGCTTCCCTGTTGACTCGTTCCGCAGTGCCATGCCGCGGTGGAAGATTCCGGAACAGACCCGGACAAAGGCAAGCTTGTCGTGGTGGTTCGGATTCATCCCCGACTGCACCTTGAAGACAAACCCGGAGAATCCGGCATCAAGGGGACGATCCGCACCCACGGAATCCGGGCGCGGTCCGGGCGCGGGCGCACGGTCCACCAGGAAATCCAGGAGCGGGGGGATTCCGAAGTTTGATGCCGCCGCAGCGAAGAGGACGGGCGTGGCTCGCCCTGCCAAAAAATCCTCCGTATCGAAACGGCCATTGACAGAGACGGCAATGTCGCAGTCTTCCCGTGCCTTCTCCCATGCCAACCCCGCATCCAGGGCTGCCTCCGCGGGTCCCAGGTCCTCGGTGGCGGCCAGATGGGCACCGGCATCAACGCGGCCCAGACGCGTGTAAATCCCGCTGTCCGGGGTGTATAGGCCGTGGAAATCACCCGCGATGCCCACCGGCCAGTTCAGCGGCACCGGCACCCGCCCCGTCGCATCCTGCACCTCGTCCAGCAACTCCAGCGTTTCGCGTCCGGGGCGGTCCCATTTGTTGAAGACCGTGAGCACCGGCAGTCCGAGTTCCCGGCACACCCCGAAGAGCTTCAACGTCTGGGACTCCATGCCCCGCGCGGAATCAACCAGCATGATCGCGCAATCAACGGCAGTCAGGACCCGGTAGGTGTCCTCCGAGAAATCCACATGCCCCGGGGTGTCCAGCAGGTTGAACACGATATGGCGGTACTCGAAGCGCAGCGCGGTGGAGCTGATGGAGATGCCGCGATCGCGTTCCATCGCCCCCCAATCTGACACGCTGGCCAGACGCCCCTGCTTCCCGTGCGTCACCCCGGCCTCCTTGATGACGTGCGCGTGCAGGGCCAAGGCCTCGGTGAGTGTCGATTTTCCCGCGTCCGGGTGAGAAATGATGGCAAAGGTCCTGCGCCTGCGCGCCTGGCGAAACACCTCCGTCCCTCCATCGGGGGGCAATGGTGCGAAATCGGTGAGAGAGTCTTGGGTCATACACCAAACATACCCTTACGTTAAGGTAGTGTTAAGCCATGATGCTCCACCAAAAACACCTCACCCCGGAACTGATCCCACTGGCGGACATCTCGGAAGCCACGGGAATACCGGCCGCTGCCATCCACCGCTTTACCGCCCTGCGGCTCCTGGAGGCCGACGGACAATGCGGAGGCGACGACGCATTCCACCACTCCGCCCTGCGCCCGATCATCCTCTTGCGGCTGATGGAACTGCTCGGCTACACCCCGCAGGATATGCGCATCCATGTCACCCAAGGGGAGACCGTAGACCATGTCCATGAGGTGATCGGCCATTTGGCAAGTCAGGCCGCAATGCACTCAACGCACCACCCCGAGATCGACTACCTGCTGGCGCAACTACGCGACCCCACTGACTGAAGTCAGGGCGCCGGGGCCTCACCTTGCCGGGTTCCCATCACCCAACGGCGAACCTCCCGATCCATGCCCACCGCAATCTGGGTCCTTCAACGTGCCACATAAAGATCAGAGAAACCTGCCAATTTCCGCTGCGATTCATACTTTGATCCCTAGATTCCGGGGGACAGAAAAAGCCCCGCGGGGTCCCGTGGGGCTTCCTGGTAAACGTTAGTTTTTCAAGACGCCGCCAAGGGCTCGCTTGGCGGCGCCCTGTCATTGGTGGGTCCATCAGAAGCCGACAGCAGGGTCGGCGCTGGCCTTTTCGGGCCGACTCCCGGATCCCATGTTGATGGGTGGTTCTGCACAGCAAATGCGGCCATTTCTGGTGCCACAAGCAATCGATGGGGAAGGTGGCGTGGCGGACGCCGGTTCCCTGCAGTATGGGAAGGTGCCCTTGGCCTCGAAATGCCACATGCAGCAGAAGAACGACACCGCCCCAGATGAACAGTTCACCAACAAACAGCGCAGCCGCTCCATACGAGCGGAATCGCCACTAATATCGATTCTAGATATCGGTTCCCGATATGACTGGTATTGAACGAGGTGCAAATGCGTGAACTCACCCGTGCCGCCGTCCGGCTGCACATCCTGCACCATGCCGCCGAGGAAGAAATTCACGGCGCATGGATGTCAGAGGAACTCTCCAACCACGGATACTCGATTTCCCCGGGGACGTTGTATCCAACCCTGCACCGGATGGAAGAGCAGGGACTGCTCACCTCCCGCCAGGATGTCGTTGGCGGGCGTCCCCGTCGAATCTACCGAGCCACACCACAGGGCCTTGAAGCGCTGGCCGAAGGCCGCAAGGCCGTTGCCGAGCTAGCCGCCGAAGTGCTCCCTAACGCCGCAAAAGGACAGTGACAATGAGTAATCATCCAACCTTGGCGCGCCGGCTGGGGACTGCCGACGCGGTGGTCATCGGGCTGGGGTCGATGATCGGCGCGGGCGTCTTTGCGGCCTTCACCCCCGCCGCCGCGGCGGCGGGGTCGGGCCTTTTGGTGGGTCTCGTGGTGGCGGCGTTTGTCGCGTTCTGCAATGCCACATCCTCCGCCCAACTCGCAGCGGCCTATCCAACCTCGGGTGGAACCTACGTCTACGGGCGTGAACGCCTTGGCCCGTGGCCGGGGTACCTGGCCGGATGGGGCTTCATCATCGGCAAGACCGCCAGCGCCGCGGCGATGGCCATGACGTTTGCCGCCTACGCGGCCCCGGTCGGATGGGAACGACCGGTCGCCATCGCCGCCGTGATCGGCCTCGCGGCCGTGAATTACCACGGAGTCACCCGCACCGCACGGCTGACGCGAATCCTGGTGGTTGCCGTACTCGTTGCCCTGGCCGTTGGCGTGGCCGCCGCCTGGGGAGGCAGCGAACCCGCTCCGCCGAACATTCTTGGCGAAGGCCTCCTGGCCCACGGGTGGTACGGGATCATGCAATCGGCGGGACTGCTGTTCTTCGCGTTCGCCGGGTACGCGAGGATCGCGACGATGGGCGAAGAAGTCCGCAACCCCCAGCGAACCATCCCGCGTGCCATCGGAATCTCCCTGCTCATCACGATCATCGTTTACGCGATCATCGCCGTGACGCTGCTGGCAGCCCTCGGGCCCGAGGGAATCGCGGCCTCCACAACCCCCTTGGCCGATGTCGTGAGCTCGGGTGCTTGGGCGTGGGCGGCGCCGATCGTACGCGTGGGCGCCGCCGTGGCAGCGCTGGGCGCACTGCTCGCCTTGGTGGCCGGGTTGGGCCGCACCAGCCTGGCCATGGCCAGGGAACACGACCTGCCGCATTGGCTTGCCGCCGTCCACCCTCGCTACCAGGTCCCGCATCGGGCCGAGGTGATCCTGGCGGTCGTGATTTGCGCCGTGATCGCCGCGGCGGATCTGCGTGGAGCCATCGGATTCTCATCCTTCGGCGTCCTGGTCTACTACCTGGTGGCAAACATCGCGGCGTTCACCCAACCTGCCGCTGATCGCCGCTACCCCAAGGCGCTGCAAGCCATCGGCGCCCTGGCCTGCGTTGCCCTGGTCGCGACGCTGCCACCGGCCTCGGTCCTGACCGGAGTGGCCGTCTTTGCTGTCGGGATCCTGCTGCGTGTGCTCCGGTTACGCCAGCACGGGTAGCTTCCGGATACAGGAGAGGAATCCCTAGCTGAAGCAGCAAGTTGGCCGCCAGTCCGCGATAACAGTCCTCGACAAAGAGCGAGGAAATCCACACGCGTCGCCGGGACCCGAGAGCGTCTCCGATCCGGTCGCTACCGGACACCTGAACCGGGGGTGATTTCGTTTGGCGGTTTAGATGCGGTTAGTGTCCGGCTCCGAGTTTGCCCGCCATGCGTTCGCGCATGTTCAGGCTGGCCGCGTTCAGGCCCTCGATTTCGACGGTCTTGCCGTACTTCTCATATTTTGCGGTGATGGCATCCAAGGAGGCGATCGTGGAGGCGTCCCACAGGTGCGAGTTGTACATGTCGATGACGACGTGGTCGGGATCCTCAACGTAGTCGAACTGGGTGTAGAGGTCGTTGGACGAAGCGAAGAAGAGCTCCCCGTTGACCTCGTACTTGGCGATCTGTTCTCCGAAGTGTTCCTCGATGCGCCGTTCCAGGCCCGGTGCTCCTGAACGTGTCGTGAGCCGCCAAGTTTGTAGCGGCACGGTGCCTGTTCATGTGATGGTGGTGGAGTGAATCCTAAACTTGTTGAAGACTGGACTTTGGTCGGGCGCGATTTGGACCTGCTTGGCCAGAAGCCCGGCCCCACGCGCCTGGGGTTCGCCTTGTTGCTGAAGTTCTTCGAGATCGAGGCGAGATTCCCGAGCGGACCGGATGAATTCGATCCCACCGCGGTGGCCTATGTTTCTGAGCAGGTCAGGGTTCCGGCAGAAGACCTTGCTTTGTATTTGTGGACGGGACGGACCATTGAGCGTCATCGCTCCGATATCCGATCTGTGTTTGGGTTTCGGGAGTTCACCTCCGCTGATGAGGCCCGGCTGGCGGGGTGGCTGGCAGAGAGGGTATGCCCCTCGGAAGTTCGTGACTCTGCGCTTCTCGAGGCTTTGCTGTCCAGGTGCCGTCAGGACAAGATTGAGCCGCCGGGGCGTGCGGGCAGGATTATCGGGGCCGGCCGGGCGTTATTTGAGCAGCACTTGTGTGCTGGTGTGGTCAAAGTGCTGGGGCAGGATGGTGCGGCTGGCCTGGAAGCGCTCATAGCTGACAGTGCAGCGGGGTCCTTGTTGTCGGTGTTGAAGGCTGATCCGGGCCCGGCTGGTTTGGAATCGCTGCTGGCGGAGGCGGAAAAGCTTTCAGCGGCCCAGGGCCTGGATCTTCCCTCCGGTTTGTTCGCGGGAGTGTCGGAGAAGGTCGTGAGCGCGTGGCGGTCCAGGGCGGCGCGGATGTATCCATCGGATTTCTGGGACGCGCCAACCCCGGTGCGGTTGACGTTGTTGGCCGCTTTGTGTCTTCAACGCACGGCGGAGATCGCCGACAGCCTGGTGGATCTGTTGCTCGTCCTGGTGCTGAAGATCAACACCAGTGCCGTCAGGAAGGTCGAGAAGGAACTGACCGGGGACCTGCAAAGGGTCCGTGGGAAGACGGTGTTGCTGTTCAAACTGGCAGAAACGGCGGTCGCATGCCCGGATGAGACGGTCCGGAAGGCAGTGTTCCCGGTGGTGAGCGAGAAAACCCTGCGGCAGCTGATCCAGGAAGCAAAATCCAACGAGACCGTGTTCCAGGGCAAAGTCCGGACCGTGCTGCGTGGATCGTACTCGAATCATTACCGCCGCATGCTGCCGGCCTTGCTGTCCGTGCTGCGGTTCCGCTGCCACAACACGGCATTCCGCCCCATCATGGACGCCATCGAGTTGCTGAAACGCTACGCGGACGCCGGAAGTAAAAACCAGTTCTTCGCCGCCACAGAGGCGGTCCCGGTCGCGGGTGTGGTGCCTAAGTCCTGGGAGGGTGCTGTCCGGGATGAGAAGGGCAGGATTGAGCGGATCCCTTATGAGCTCTGCCTGCTCGTGTCCTTACGGGATGCTTTGCGCCGTCGGGAGGTTTTTGTTGACGGTGCTGGAAAGTGGCGTGACCCGGAAGCTGACCTGCCCCAGGACTTCGATGCTTCACGTGAGCTTCACTATGAGGCCTTGCGTAAGCCGTTGGACCCGAACAAGTTCATTTCCGATCTTCGCTCAAGAATGACCAGGTCACTGGAGCAGCTGGACAACGGGCTGCTGGCCGATACCACCGGCGGGGTGACGATCACCAAACGCCGCGGGGCGCCGTGGATCAAGGTACCCAAGCTGGAGAAACTCGACGAGCCGGCCAACCTGGGCAAGCTCAAGGACGAGGTCCTGGCCCGGTGGGGCACCCTGGACCTGCTCGAGGTCCTCAAGGAGGCAGACTTCCTCACCGGATTCACCGAGGAATTCGTCTCCGTCGCCTCCCGCGAGGTCCTTGACCGGGAAACCCTGCGCCGGCGGTTGTTGCTCTGCCTTTTTGGGCTCGGAACGAACATGGGCATCAAGGCCGTGACCGATGCCGGCGGCCACGGGGAGAGCGAGCGGGAGTTGCGCCATGTCCGCCGGACCTTCATCACGAAGGACAACCTGCGCCGGGCCATCGTGAAAGTCGTCAACGCGACGTTCGACGCCAGGAACCCGGCTTGGTGGGGTGAAGGGAACGCGTGCGCATCGGATTCAAAGAAGTTCGGCTCCTGGGAATCGAACCTGATGACGGAATGGCACAACCGCTACGGCGGCCCCGGCGTGATGATCTATTGGCATGTGGAGAAGAAGTCGACCTGCATCTACTCGCAGTTGAAGAACTGTTCCTCGTCCGAGGTCGCGGCGATGATCGAAGGAGTCCTGCGCCACGACACCGAGGCCGAGATTGAGGCGAACTACGTCGACACCCACGGGGCCTCGATTGTCGGATTCGCGTTCACCGAGCTCCTTGGCTTCAAGCTGCTCCCGCGGTTGAAGAACATCGGTTCCATCCGCCTCTACCGTGCCGGCAATGAAGAAACCTATGGGGAGATCAATGACGTACTGTCCCGTCAGGTGAATTGGGAGATCATCGCCCAGCAATACGACCAGATGGTCAAATACGCCACAGCCCTCAAGCTCGGCACCGCCGAGTCGGAGACAATCCTGCGCCGCTTCACCAGGGGCGGCCCGAAACACCCCACCTACCAGGCCCTGGAAGAACTCGGCAGGGCCGTGCGGACGATCTTCGCCGCCGACTACCTCGCCAACGAAGATCTCCGACGCGAGATCAATTCCGGGCTGCAAGTGGTCGAGAATTGGAACAGCGGCAACGACGTCGTCTTCTACGGCAAGAATCGCGACCTGACCGGTCCCGACCGGGAAACGACCGAAGTCTCCATGCTCGCCCTACACCTGCTCCAGTCCTCGCTGGTCCTGGTCAACACGTTGATGCTGCAAACCGTGCTCGAGGTCCCCGAGTTCAACGAACTGCTCGAGCCAGAAGACCGAAGGGGTCTCTCCCCGTTGTTCTGGACCCATATCAACCCCTACGGGCGCTTCACCCTCGACATGACCACTCACTTGGATCTGGGCCCGGTATCTGCGAAACCGCGTCACCGTGCGGCAGACATCCGCCTGGTCCAGTCCGCTGTTTTGTAATGGAAAGGACCGGTATGGCCACGAACGAGAGGTCCATACCAAAAGGAACCGGTAAGCTGCTGCCCGCCAGAGTCTACATGGTCGGTAGCAGACCGAAGATCTGGCGGCTTTTCGACGTCGACTCCAACCATTTCAGGGTCATAAGCAGTAATGGAACGGAATTACACGATAGACCGTTCCATTGCTTCCAAGACCCCCACAATGCAACGCTGGGGCCGGACAAGTGGTGGTCCGGCCCCAGCGTTTATGCGATTCCTTAGTTCTGTGCGGCGAATGTCAGTTGGACACCATCAGGTGTTTTTTGCATGACTGCACCTGGTGGGAGAGCCTTCTCCGCTGTCCATTCGGAATCAACCCCTTCTGGTTGCGCGCTTCGGAAGGAGGCTCCACAGGCAATGCCAAACCACGGCGAGTAGATGGTGTTCGCCGTGTATGCGGGGTTCACGCCGGGAGGCGACTGGAAAGTGTACGATACGCGCGTGCGGAACGTGCCGGGACTTTGCGAACATGCGGTGTTCGCGACGCTTTTGTAAGTCTTACCGGCGACCGCGTTCAGCCACGACTCGGTATTGCCACCCCAGGAGGGTCCACCTGACTTCTCCAGATATGTGCGGATATAGATCTCGGTCATACCGATCGTGCACTTCAACGTGCCTTCGGAGTTGATCGTGCCGCTGACGTGAATGGAGCCATGGGGGTCGTTGGCCTTGATCGTGCAGGCACCGACCACAACAGCGTTCGCCGGAGCCGAGGCGACCGTCAGTCCTGTGAGGGCAAAGGCTATCGACAGCGTTCCCACCACTGCGGCTCTCCAGCGGATGGCAAGACTACGTCGTCTGCCGGTGTTGGGCTTCTTAGTACGCATAAGTACACCTTTCATTGGTTTTCCGATGAATCGGTGTGAAGAATGATGGTCTCTTGAGTGCCGCCGCCGTCAGCTGGTCTACCTCGAAGATGGTAGAAATCCGGTGAGCCAGCCCGCACATACAGCTCAAACGGGTTACCGTCCGAACGCTGCCTCGCCCAATCGAGTACTTCATCAAGATCGCACTCGGTGAGCTCCCAATCGTCCACGCTCCACGCAAAGCCATCCCTAGCAGGTGGTGTCCACAAACGAACACGAAAGATGGGATCATCCTGCACAGCAACCGGCTGTACAAACTCGACCTTCATATCGTCTCCCCCCGACGTATCCCCCCTACCGGTGATGCGCCTCACGCATCCACAACCGGTAATTTGAGCGCACATGCAGTGATGTGCGCTCAACCCTATTCAACATGCAGGACGGGCGAAAAGATAGACTGCCCGTTGACTCATTGAAAACTTCCGCACAGCCACTTACTGCCTCATCCGCTTGACGACTCCACAAATTCTTTCAGTTGGAAATCAGGATCAAGGTGCCTGTAATTGTCCTGCACTGTTCTGGGAATCTACCAAGCTGCCGCCTTGCCCCTGCGACCGCCCTACACTTCGCGGCCGGCTGACTCCTTCACACCCGCGGGAATCTAATCGACCGTCTGGTTGGGGTACACCCCAAATGGACGTCAGGAACTACGCCGTTTCATCTGTCAGGGTAAAGTCATTTTTTCTTTTTATTGACACACGGTGCCGAGGGTCTTAGATTTCATCCTGACAGTTTCAATCGTGGAGGTACTGTGAGCGGTCAGCGTCTGGGATACATCCGCGTCAGCAGTCTGGACCAAAACACACAGCGTCAACTGGAGAACATCCAGGTCGCCAGGATGTTCACGGACAAGGCATCGGGCAAGGACACGAAACGGCCCCAGCTGGAGGAACTGCTGAGGTTTGCCCGCGACGGGGACACCGTTCTCGTACACAGCATGGACCGGTTGGCCCGCAACCTCGATGATCTGCGCGCCGTGGTGCAAAAACTCACCAGGAAGGGCGTGCGGATCGAATTCCTGAAGGAAAACCTCGTCTTCACCGGCGAAGACTCGCCCCTGGCAAACCTCATGCTCTCCGTCATGGGCGCGTTCGCAGAATTCGAACGCGCCCTCATCGGTGAACGCCAACGCGAAGGCATAGCCCTCGCCAAAAAACGGGGCGCCTACCGGGGACGCAAGAAAGCCCTCTCCACCGAGCAGGCGGCAGAACTGACCCGACGCGCCGCTGCCGGAGAACCGAAAGCCGCCCTGGCCCGCGAATACGGCATCAGCCGCGAAACCGTCTACCAATACATCCGCCATGCCGCCAACTAAACCAAACTTGGCGGCTCACGACACCTTCAGGAGCACCGGGCCATAGAAGCCAAAACGTCAGCCCTAATGGCGTCATAGGTAGCCTGGGTAATCATGCGCATTGTGCGGATATGGTCGGCCCCGTACTGGATCCGCTGCCCTTCCTTCTCGTGGATCACGGGATCGCTGAAATCGCCGGATGCGTCCGGCTCTGTACCTTCAAAGCCTTTAACAATGGCGTCCACTTTTGGGGTGGTTGGTCCGCCTGTCCAGTTCACTTCCAAGCTCGCCCCGCCGGCGTATTTGGTGGTGCGGACTGAGAACTTGGTGCCGGGGAAATTCTCTTTCAGAGCTTTACGGACAAGCTTTGCGGTGTCTGTGGCGGAAGTATAAATGGTCATGACGGCTCTTTCTCATGTCGCTGATTGGTCGGGCTGTGGTGGCCCTCCCCGCTTTTTGGGAGGGCCACCACAAATTCACTTGGCTAGTCGAGCCAGCCGGGGTAAGGCTGGGCGTACTGGGCGGGAATGTCCGCTAGCTTTTCCGGGAGGTCCTTGGGGCCGTGTGCTTGGCCGTTGATCCAGCTGAAATGAGCTTGGGCGGTGATGGCTGCCCAGTGGGCTTTTTGCTCGCGGTACCACGTCGTTGATACGTCGCCCTCGCAATAGGTGGCCATGCCCCACAGGGGGCCTTTTTCGTCGGCGGTGCGAGTACCTGCCACCATGACGTAGGGCCACTGGCCCAAGTCCCAGCCGTCAATGCCCCAGTTGGGGATGACGGCCCATCCCTCGGTTTCGATTTCTTCCATCCAGTCGTACCCGTCGCCCTCGTGGAAGTTGCCCAGAATCTGGCCGTGGGTGATGACTTCCTTGGTGTCCTGCGTGGCTACGGCGGTCAGCGTTGTGATGCTCATAATGGTTGTGCTCCTTGTGCAAGGTGTGGGTGAGAGAGCGGCGTATCCTGGCCAGCTACTTTCTTTTCTCTCTCTTTACCCGTTGTTTTTTGGTTGCTGGCGGAGCTTGCGTAGCTGTGGCCGACGGAGCCGTGTCTACCCGCTAGGGCAAGGGCGGGAAAATGTGTGGAGGAAATAAGCGCAGCGCCGGAACATAATTTCCTGCCCGTAGGCCCCGACGCAGGAGGGGCTAGACGCGGTGGAGCGGACACGTAAAATCCGAAGGACAGCAACCAAAAAACGCGCAAGCGTTTTCAAAAACAAGGGGTGGGCACGGCCGAGCTTGCGACAGCCGGGCCCACCCCTAACAGTCGGCCGCGCAGCGGACGCCCATCAGTGGGTTGCGAGCGAGCGAGTACCAAACCTCTTCAAGGAGCTGAAAAATCATAGGCGGTACGCTGTTCAGCTCCAATCGTCCAGAGAGTCTCTGGACGATTGGGGTTTGCCCAGCAATTTGGCCGCTTAGGCCGAAGATTGATCGAACTCGATCTGGGCTACCCGAAGATGACACCACTGCCTTCATGCCATTGAATGACCCAATACGCGCAGGGCACTTCGAGCCTAAGCGGCGTAAAGGCTCGACGTCACCCACCAACATTGATTCATAGTGAATCAAAGGGTTAGACTGGCAATCTCAGGGAGAGGAGAACCGATGATCACCATGGACAGCAACCTTGCAGCGTTGCACCGCCAAGCACTGCAGCGCCAGGCTCGGCAGCGAGTGGATCTGCTGGATGAGTTGCGCGCAGTTCAGAACGCGGCACATCGCAATCTTACGCAGCGTGAAATCGCGGAGATCCTGGCAACGAGCCAAGCCAAGGTTTATAGGATGCTTAAAGCCATCGAGCGCCGCAACGACAACCTCGAGCTCGATCCCGAGGAGATCATCCTCCGCGCTTTCGCGTACGACACACCCCGGGAAAAATTGTTATCGGACTTGAAAGCATTCTCATACACCTTTGGGGAAGACGCACCTTACCCGCACGAAGGTAGGCTCCCCGGGACATGGGATCAAGTCGTTGCAGGCTTTGCCAAGGATCTGCTCACGGACGCTGAGTTCAATGAAGTGAGAGCGGCGATTGGCCGCTGAACAGGATGACGTACATGGTGCGCTGAGCGATCTATTGCGGCCTACTGGAAGCTTAGCTGTGCCGCCGCGTGAGCTGGCCGTGTACTTCGACGACCTCGCTATTGCCCGCTTGGCGAAAGCGTACATGGCTCTACAGCGCGATATATCTTCTGGAGGACACGCTGTGGTGGTCACGGCAGGTCCTCCCGGGGCTGGGAAGACGGAAGCGTTGGCTACCCTCGCGCTGCCTGGCTATCGAAGGATTGATCCTGATGTAGCCAAGGATCTAATCCTCAGAGAAGCAGAGCACCATGGTTTGCTCTTCTATCGCCATTCCTTTGTCCTGCCCGATGGCAAGCCTGTCGGGGTTCGTGAACTGGCGTCTCATGTTCACTCAATTTCGACAAAGACCACAGATATTGTCCGCCAGTTGGCGCTCTCAGCCGGGGAGAATGTTGTTATTGACGGGACTCTCTCTTGGGAACCACTGGCTGATCAGTACCTCAGTGAACTCTTCAGTGCAGGGTATGAAGAGCTCGAGGTAGTAGATGTTGAGGCGCCCTTGGCGACAGCCATCGCCCGAGCGCGAACCCGCTGGTGGGATGGGCGGCAAAAGGATCCACAGATGGGAGGCCGTTTTGTGCCAGATGACGTCATTGCACGCATCTTCACTGGCACTGCGGGAGTGTCCAACTGCGCAGCCAACGCCTGGGCCCTCGCAGAACGCGCCGCGGACGAACTAGGCAAAGGCGTTCTACGCCGATTCGATGTGGACCCTGCAACCGGAGTAGTCCGCCTTACCCAAGCCACTGCATTTAGCAGCTAAGTAACTTCCACCGCGTCAACCCAAACTCTGATAATTCTTTGCTGAAATGGCCCACCCGGAGCCCCTCCGAATTTGACACTTTCTTTTCACCGATAATAAAGATTATGTCAAGGCGCAGCTATCTGTATTCCGGAATGAAAATTGGGGCGAAGTGTCCTTGTCCTGTCTCATCTAAAGTGGACCAATCTCACTACATGAACCATTAGCAGGATTTCTCACATTACAGGTGGACCATCCACAAAAATTCCCCGAGATTCCGCGATTTTAGGACCCGTTCCAATGTCACCGATTCGATGTTTTGCATCAACTAAAGTGAGACAAAGTCAGATAATCTGACTATCAGGAGCGGACCAGAACTGCTAGATTCCCGGGGTTTTTGGGTTCAACTTCGATGAGACAAGACAGAATTGGCCTTTTGTCATCGCGGCGCCTCCTGCATTCAGGCCAGGACTCAACAGACTGGTCAATCTAGGAACCCTTGACACGCTGACAATCCTCATACAGTATGGAGGTCAGACCACCTGATGAGCTGGTCACCTGCCTATTAAGGCTGCGGTCCGCTACGCCTGGAAGATTTGGAGGTCCAATGAAGAAGTTCATGAATCAACCCGATGAGGTAGTCGAGGATTATCTAAGGGGATTAGTCGGGGCGCATCAACGGACTCTTGCTTGGGATGCCGATACCCGCGTTTTGCACCGCGCCCAGCCCCCGGCCCGGCCCAAGGTCGGGCTGGTCGGTGGAGGCGGATCGGGCTGCGAGCCAATGCACACCGGATTTGTCGGACATGGCATGCTCGATGTGGCCGTGCCTGGGCAAATATTCACCTCTCCTCCGCCCCAACAGATCGTGGCAGCGACCCGAAAGGCCGACACCGGCTGCGGAGTACTGCACATCATCAAGAACTTCACCGGCGAAGTCATGAACTTCGGCATGGCCGAGGAGATCCTCTCGTTCGAGGACATCGAGCTGGCCCAAGTGCTTATCAACGACGACGTCTCAATTCCTGACGATGGCGAGACAGCTGGTCGCCGGGGCCTAGGGGCGACAGTTCTGGTGGAAAAGATTGCCGGCGCCGCAGCGGAGGAAGGCGCCTCCTTGGCCGAGGTCAAAGTTCTCGCAGAGCGCGTCGTCGAACACTCCGGTAGCTTTGGGATCGGTCTGTCGTCGTGCACACCCCCGCTCCGGGGCCGACCTGTTTATGATCTGGCGGGGACGGAAATGGATTTGGGGATCGGAATCAGCGGTGAGCCAGGACGCGAAAGGATTGCCTTGGCCGGTGCCAAACGAATTGCGGAGATCATGGTTGCAGAGGTCTTGCACGACATCGCCCCTGCCGTTGATGCCGACCTGATCATGATCGTCAATGGCATGGGAGGCACGCCGCAAAATGAGCTGTATCTCCTAGCCGGCGAACTCGCCGCCGCGGCACAGGCACGGGGGTGTCAGGTGGTGCGGCAGCTGGTGGGCAGTTTTATCACGTCCTTGGATCAGCTGGGGGCGGCAGTGACGTTTCTGGAGGCGGACGAGGAAATGCTTAGATACTGGGATGCACCCGTTGAGACCCCGGCCCTGCGATGGGGACGATGATGACTGGGGTGCAAAATGAGTTGACGCGCAGCGATCTGGAACGGTGGATCCGGGATTTTTGCCAGCAAATCATGGTGCACCATGAGAGCCTGAGCAACCTCGACGCAGCGACAGGTGATGCCGACCACGGATCTAACATGGAGCGGGGAATGTCATCTCTCCTGGTCTCCCTGCCCGGATGGGACCCCACCTCTTTGCCGGGTCCTTTCCTCAAGGACGTGGGCCTGCATGTGGTCTCCAAGGTGGGCGGCTCCAGCGGTGCCCTCTACGGCACGATTTTCCTCAGAATGGCACGGACTCTCGGCGATCACGACCCCCACGTCTCCGATGGGGCTCTCGCCTCGGCTTTTGAAGCCGCGGCTCAGGGAATCGTGGACCGCGGCAAGGTGAAGCCCGGGGACAAGACGATGCTTGACGCCCTACACCCGGCAGTCCGCACCCTGCGGGACGAGTTGGCGGCGGGCAGATCACGAGCGGAGGCACTGGCCGCTGCAGCGCGCGCCTCAGATGCCGGACGGGAGGCGACCGCTGACATGGCTGCACGCCGAGGAAAGTCCAGCTACGCGCGGGAAAACTCCCGGGGAACCATCGATCCGGGGGCCGCCTCGGTGGCCATACTCATCCGCTCGGCACAACAAACCCTAGGATAACAAGCCCAGGAGAGCTCTCCGCCGTCAAGAAAACGCTTGACAAGGTTTCACTACTACGGAAGAGTTCAGACCACCTGATCAACAGATGACAAACCAGCATCTACCCCGCCGGTTACGGCGGGCGCCGGCTCAACGATCTGCTTGAATCCGTACCAAGATCCCCAGAATTGAACCACTAAACCGAAGGGCATGACCATGAGTTTGACCGGCAAGAAAATCGCTCTCCTCATTGAGGATGACTACCAAATTCTCGAGGGCTGGTACCCGCTGTTGAGAATGCAAGAAGCCGGTGCGGACGTCACCGTCGTCGGCAGCGGTACAAAGAGCTCTTATGACTCCAAAGAGCATTACCCGATGGAAGCCGATGCTGCAGCCAAAGATGTGGTGGCGGATGACTTTGACGCTGTCATCGTTCCGGGCGGGTTCGCCCCGGACCATATGAGGCTCCACCCGGAGATGATTGATTTCGTCAGGTCGATGGACGAAGCCGGAAAATTGGTTAGTTCAATTTGCCATGGCGGCTGGATCCTCGCCTCCGCAGGTGTGTGCCGCGACCGGAACATCACCGGTTATCTGCCCATCAAGGACGACGTCGTCAACGCTGGTGGCACCTGGGTCAACGAGGCGGTCGTGGAAGATGGCAACGTCATCACTTCCCGAACCCCGCCGGACCTGCCGTATTTCACAGCAGCCATCATTTCCTATTTGGAAAAGAAATAGGCCTCCCTGCCTTACTGCTCCCCGGCTGCCACTCGGCACCGGGGGCACATTAAGAACACTGGCGGACCCTTACCCCATGGAAGCGGCCCCCGGAACAAGTCGATTTAGATTCAAAGGAGAATTCTATGGGTACAAAAAAGAAGCCCGACCAGGTCGACGTCATTGTCGTCGGCCTCGGTGCCACCGGCGGAACTACGGCCAAGGTGCTCAGCGAGGCGGGTCTGAAAGTTGTCGGATTCGACCGGGGCCCATGGCTGCGCAACCATGAGCATTATTCAGGCGACGAGCTGAAGTTCGTGAACCGTGACTACATGTGGCCAGATCCGGGCCTGTTTCCCCGGACCGTCAGGTATTCCGAAACAGAAGAAGCCAAGCGCTTTGCCTTCTCTCCCACGCCACAAATGGTCGGTGGCGGAACCAACCACTGGGCCGGCTGGGTGCCACGCCCGCGCGAATCCGACTTCATGCTGCGCTCCCTTCACGGTGAACTCGAAGGCGCAAGCCTGGCCGACTGGCCGTTCCGCTACGAACACCTCGAACCCTATTTAACCAAGGTTGAGTGGGCGTTCGGAGTTTCGGGAATAGCTGGTGCCGACAAATATGAGCCGCATCGCAGCAAGGGCTACCCCAGCCCCCCGCTGCGGCCGACCCGATACGGCAAACGCTTCTATGACGCCTGCAACAGCATGGGCATCAATGCCTTCCCCCTTCCACACGCTATGGTCACCAACAACCACAACGGGCGTGACCCCTTCAACAAGACCAGCTTCTGGAACCAGTACGGCGACCCCTCGGGAGCACGGTCAAACATTTTGACCACCTTCATCCCCGACGCACTAGCCACGGGAAACTTTGAAGTCCGGGCGGAGAGCTTTGTCCGTGAGGTCAAGATGGGCAAGGACGGCAAGGCCACAGGGGTCATTTACATCGACCCGGACGGCGACGAAGTCGAGCAAGACGCCAAAGTGGTCATCTTGGCCCTAGGCGCTATCGAATCCGCCCGCCTGCTGCTCGTCTCCCGCAGCCCCCAGTTCCCTGACGGACTGGCCAACAGTTCCGGGCTGGTGGGAAAGAACGCCACGTTCCACGAATATCTCTTCGCCGTCGGACTGTTCGATAACGAAGTTGACGAACCACTGAACGGTTTTGCGGGGAACTACATCTCAGGTGGATCCCTCGAGTTCTACGAAACCGACACTAATCGCGGCCACATCGGCGGCAGCATCATTTCCGCCTCCCAGACGGCCCACCCCATCAACTGGGTTTTCCCTGGCCGGCCTAGTTGGGGCGAGGCCCTCAAGGATGCCGACCGGAACTACTTCAGCTACGCGATGAAGATCGGGATGATCCTGCACGACATGCCCGTTGAAGCCAACCGCGTCGACCTGGATCCGACGGTCAAGGACGCGTGGGGGCTGCCGGTGGCACGGATCACCCACAAACCCCATGCCAACGACATTGCCATGGGCAAGTGGCAGGTAGACAAGAATGCCGAAATCCTGCAAGCCGCTGGGGCACGCAAAACCGTCCCGGTCTACCTCGACAAAATGACAGGCAACACCTGCCATCAGCACGGCACAGCCAGAATGGGGTTTGACCCCAGCAAGAGCGTGCTCAACGAGTGGGGGCAGGCACACGACGTCGAAAACCTTTTCATCCTTGATGGCTCCGGTTTCCCCACTGCCACGGGCGTGAACCCCACTCTGACCATGATGGCCAATGCGTGGCGATGCTCGGACTACATCGCAGACATCTACTCGAAGGGTCGCGTCGAGCGGCTCGCCCCATCAACACTGATCTAGGAAGGAGCTCTCCCCATGACCCTCAAAGCAGACTGGGAAATCGTCGGGGCACCGGTAGACCCGGATTCCCAGGAACCATTGTTCTTTACCGACCACGAGTGGAACACTATCGAGGCCGCCACGGCCCGGATCATGCCAACCGACCACGATCCGGGAGCCAAGGAAGCCCGCGTGGTCGTCTTTATCGACAGATACATTTCAGGTATCGATTACGTCTATGCCGCTGCAGATGGTTCCGGATTCCTGAAGATCTCGGGCAAGGCGGCCGATGCCTGGCGTGCACGGCAATTCAAGATGCAGGAACTCTACCGCCACGGCCTCAAAGTCCTGGATGAGCTGTCCCAGCGCCTCCATGGCGGGAACTTCGTGGATCTCACGGCGGACCAGCAGGACCAAGTCTTCGTGGAGCTCTCGGGAGCCCCCAAACCCACGAAGGTCACCCACGGGACCAAAGAGCCTGTGACCACCTTTCTGCAGGGAGTCTTCGACGAGGATCTCTCCTTCTTCCAGACATTGTGCCTGCATACCAGGCAGGGATTCTACTGCGACCCTGTCTACGGTGGAAACAAAAATCGGATGGGATGGGAGACCATTGGGTTCCCCGGCCCCCTCTCCCTCAAGGACACCATGGACGGCACCTACGACACGACGCCGTATTTCTACGAGGGCGACTACGACTGGTACGACTTGATCCCGTATCTGCGTGAATCCACCGTGGCACAGCTGGACAATGAGCAGATGAACGACAAATCCTAAACGACAGCGCTCAGAAGGGGGCTTGAGGTCCGTCATTCATCCTCACGCCCCCTTCACACTGTCACCGATTCGAAGCCGGACTGGAACTGCGAAAGCCGGGCCAGTCCGGGTGGCCAGCAATCATGGATGGGTGGACCGGCGTCCATACCGTGTATGGAGGTGGCCCGCTATGTATAGCGGGCCACCTCGGACCTCATCGACCGCGCATGCACGGACGCCGCCCGGATACCTGCGGCCAACGTGACCGACGCACCCTGAACGGTAAAACTGTCGCCGTCTCAAGAGGGTCAGTGCCCGGTTGAGCTATTGAAAAATCACCCCTTGCTTTAATGCCCTGCTCAGAAGAGTCCTGCTGACACTGCAGACGACATATCTCTCAGGGCTCGTGGCCAGACCGTGAAGGGTTGGCAGCGGAAAGACGGCTGTGGCCGGGCTTTGTTTTTCACATATCTGGCCGGCTTTGCGGCAATCCCTGGACGCTGACACTTCTTACCGGTCAGAGCGGCCCTATCCGGACAATTCCCGAGGGCCTGATGAAGGTTTTCCCACACCCGTGTCGTCGGCATCGATACCCATGTGTACGTGTGACCCGGAACCTGCTCCTTCTTTTTACCGGCGACTGGACAGGTTGCAGACACTGCAATCTTCCGACGCGACCACCGGACTTGGGCGTGCCCTCACCCGGATTGACCGCCGTGCCACCGGCGCGACGGTCTTGGTCTCCATCAAGGGCGCAGTCTCCTTCGGTGCCGACTTGGCCCGTATCCCCTTGGAAACAGGAATTGCGGTTTGCGGGTCCCGCTCCCATCGTCCTCGGCAGCGACCTCCAGTGCCTGCTCCAGCCGCGGACTGGCGGAGATCGCAACAGCCCGTGCGCACCCTCCTGAATGCGCGGTGCAGCAAAAACATTCAGCGCTCCGGTGGCCGTGGCGCGTCCACCGCCCGAACGGTGGACTGGGATCGGCTCCCCGTTACCAAGCACTGATGCCCAAATCCTTGTCCTCTGGCTGGCGCGCTCATCTCCGCATTGACTACAAGGCCGACGTGGCACGAGCCGTCGGCTTGCGCCGGCCATGTCTAACATCTACTGTATGGCTGGCCATGGAGGGGCACCAGGGAGGACTAAGCGAAATCCTGGAGGCGAAGGTCCTCGGACTTCTGGACGTTTTTTGTCCTGACCCGTTATGGCGGCAAAAACTTGGTCGTTACTCACTCCAGAGGCGCGTTCGTTCCGGACCCGCCTTGACCGCCCTCGCCGGAGAGCCTCCGCTCTCAGACTCATCCGCTACCTCTCCGGTCGGCACAAGAGTCGGCAGTTGAATCGGGCGTGGGCAGCAGGGCTAGGACCCGCACGGGGATGGGCACTGCAAACCGGACTTAATGGGATGCACGCGGGAAGGCGGCCCACTCGCGAGATCCCCCGTGCTCCAGCAAGTTCCCGCTGGGCAGCTCTGCCGGAAAATCGGCACCACTATGCCCTATCTGGCCAGAGTAAAGGGTCAAATTGGGGTCGATGCCAGTTTCTTGGCAAGGTCACTTTCGACATCACTAATGTGGTCCAGAGCCGCTTTGCGTGCCACACCGGCCTGCCGGGCGATGATGGCGTCGACGATCTTTACATGCCCGGCGTGCGCCAGTTCCCGGCGCCCGGGCAGCGCAATCACTCGATGAGAGTATTCGACCAAGAGTGGCTCCAGGCTCTCATACAGTCTGCTCAGCAAACCGTTTCCGGCCGCCTTGGTGATGGTCTGGTGCAGCAGCACATCCAGCGCGATGAATTCCGTGTCGGTCAGGTCGGGATTGGCTGACTGCTCCAAGATGCCCTGCATCTGGGCAGTCACTACTGAGGTGTGGCGGTTGGCAGCCAGGCTGGCGGCTTCGCTTTCAAGCGTCCTCCGGACTTCAAAAAGTTCCGGCACGGTGAAATCGTCAAAAACCAAAATGTCGGCAGCGCCCGGGGTGTGCTTGACGTTGCTGACAACAAAAACCCCTACACCATGGCTGCTGCTCAGGAGGCCGCTGGATTCCACGCCCCTGATCGCTTCGCGCATGGAACTGCGGCTGACACCAAACTGGTCTGCCAGATCCCGTTCGGGCGGCAGCTTGTCGCCCACGCTGTAGTCCCCCCGGAGAATAAGCTGCTCCAGCTGGGCCGCAACGGCGTCGGACACTCTGAGCCGCTCGACGCGCTCAATCTTTGCAGGTTGTACGTTCATTTCCTGTCTCCTCCCCTGAAGTCCAGGTCTTCGTCCGAGAATGGTTCTCAGCCGACGTCCAGGCAGGACCTCAACTTAAACATCATCGGTCAACTCAAGTCTAACTGGTCCGGCCACCTGATAACGAGACCGTGGGTGTGGGCGAGTTGGGACGGTTTCATCCGCCAAACCGGTAAGGGGGCAATCCGCAGGTCCCGCTGTCGAGGGCAAAGATGGCACCCGCCAGCGGTTCAGCGGCCAGCTGTGCAGATGAGAGCCCGTGGCGGGCGCTGGTAATATAGAGCTGGCTCATTCCGGGCCCACCGAAGGCAACGCTCGTGACTCGTGAGACGGGCAGGTCGATGCTCTCCAGTAACGTGCCATTGGGCCGGTACCGGCGGACACAGCCGCCGTCCCACATGGCCACCCATACAGTGTCCTCGGCGTCGAGGGCCAACCCGTCAGGCGTCGCCGGTTCGCTAGGCATCTCCACCAAGGGCCGGGGTCGGCTAAGGGTTCCATCCCCCACATCGAAATCGTAGGCGTCTATTCTGCGTGCGGTGGAATCCACGTGGTAAAAGGTTTTTCCGTCCGCGCTCCAGTCCAGACCATTGGAAATGGACACACCGCTCAGCATGGTCTTGGCGGTCAACTGGGCGTCGATTCTGTAGAGACAACCTTGCCCGTCGGAAAGATCAGAGGCCATGGTGCCGGCCCACAGGCGACCGGCGGGATCGCAGGCCCCATCGTTCATCCGGTTGCCTGGGTTGTCTGCTTCGATGCCAAGCGCGAGAGTAAAGGATGAATTGTGGTCGTCGATGAAGCCGATGCCGTCACGAACAGCACAAACAAGACCACCCGTCTGGCGACGGGCAACCATGCCGACTGGTTGGCCGACGTTGTTGAGGCACTTGTCGACTCCGTCACGGGGGTTGAAAGCATGAACTTCACCGGCGAAGATGTCGACCCACAGCAGCTCCTGGCGCGCATCATCCCACCAAGGGCCCTCGCCCAGATCAGCCTTCGCGTCGAGGACGACTTCCGGTCTGCGGGACATTACCGGGCCGAGTCTTCTGCAGGGTCTGTGGTGGTCGCGTCCCGTGGGATGATGGCTCCATGCCAGCGAATGACCTCCGCGGCCAGGTAGTGGCCCGCCAAGGCGGCGGCCTGCGGAGATTGCCCCACCAGCCGTGCCGCGAGGTAACCTGCATTGAACGAATCCCCTGCCCCCGTGGTGTCGACCACCTCCGTCACCTGCTGGGCTGGGACCATCAGTTGTTTTCCGTCCGCGTGCACGAGGCATCCGTCGGCACCGTTTTTGATCACGATTTCCCTCACGCCCAGGGCCGCGATTCGTGCCGCGCAGGTCGTGGGATCCGGATCTCCGAAGAGGTGGTGTTCATCGTCAAAGGTTGGAAAGGCGTAGTCGGTTCGCCCGAGGGTTTTTTCGATGGCATCGCGTGCCTCGGCGGCATTCTGCCAGCCGGCGGGACGGTAGTTGGTGTCGAAGGCGACTAGCCCACCCCGGCGCCGTTGGGCGTCCAAGACATTCCATAGCCGCCGGCGGGCCAGCGGCGTGAGAATCTGCAGGGTGATCGCGGACAGATAGAGCACGTCGTAGCCGGTGAGCAGATGGTCTAGCTCCGGAGAATGTTGCGGGCCAAACAAGGACCTGGCTGGAGACCCGGAGCGATGGTAGGTAAACGACCGTTCCCCCGATGGATCGGTGCGCACAAGGTACAGCCCCGGGGTGGCGTCAGCCACGTGTTCAATCAAGGAGGTGCCGATACCGTTGTCCTCCATGCTGGCCACCATCTGATCGCTGTACCAGTCTGCACCCAACCGAGTAACGTAGTCCACGGTCACGGAGTCACCACCCAGACGGGCCAGATATGTGGCCGTATTGAGCGTGTCACCGCCATAGCCAAGCGATAGCGTCGAATCGTCGAGGTGGGTAAGTTCCAGCATGCATTCGCCGATGGCGGCTATTCCGATAGACATACGTCCATTCCGATCTCTGCGAGCAGTGCAGGGATGGTGATGTCCGCATCATTGCCGGAATAGAGGTCCCGTCCGACACCTACGGCGAAGGCACCAGCTGCAAGCCAGGAGGAAACGTCGGCCACAGGGATTCCCCCGGTCGGAATGATCCGGGATCCGGGCAGGATGGCCAGCATCGATTTCAGGTAGGACGGGCCACCCACATGGGCAGGAAATAGTTTGGCGACGCCTTTACCGGCCGCCGCGGCCAGCTCCCTGGGAGTGAATCCGCCCTCAATGAAGAGGCTGCCGGCTGCTTCGGCAACGCTGCGGACGGGCTCCGACGGATAGGGGCTGACCAGGAAGTCAGCGCCACTGTCGAGCGCTTGCTTGGCGGTGTTCTCGTTCACAATCGTGCCCACCCCGATCAGGGCCCTCGGCGCTTCCCGGCGCAGGTCCGCCAGCAAATCCTGCCAATCGGGTGTAGTGGCCGTCAGTTCCAAGGCGGTAAGGCCGCAGCGCAGAAGGCGCAGGGCGAGATCGTAACCCTCCTGCGCCGTAGCGCAGCGCAAGACCGGGAGGATTTTGGCGGCTCCCAGGCGCTCAACTATTTGCGTGGGTTCGGGGAGGTTGCTCATTATGGCCCTTCTACCTGCGGATGAGGCAGGTTGCATTGTCTGAAAGAGGTGTCGACGTGCGGCGGCTAGAGTGCGAGTTCGTACGTCGAGAACGCCTGGGGGGACAGCTCCACCCCGAGCCCGGGGGCGTCCTTAGCTTCGACGAAGCCGTCTTTAACCTCCAAGGCATCGACGAGCATTCCGTCCCACCCGGGTCCTCCGTATGCATCGAACTCGATCATGGGTGCGTTGTCACAGGCCAGGATCATGTGAAGTCCCGCAGCCAGCGCGATTCCCGTTCCGGAGGAGCAGGCGATGTGCGGAACACAGGTGATATTCCAAGCGCTGGCCATGTCGGCGACGCGCTTAGCCTCGGTAATGCCGCCGACGCTGGTGCAATCGGGTTGCAGCACGTCGAAGGTGCGACGGCTGAGAAGGTCGATGTACTCATACCTGGTCAAGAGGGATTCTCCGCCTGCTAACGGAATGTTGATGCGGTCGCTGAGCCAAGTATTGTCTTCGACATATTGGCTCAAACTCCGCGAGAGGATGGGCTCCTCAAGCCAGCGGAGCCGGAACGGTTCGAGTTCTTTGGCAAGTTCATACGCCCCTCGCCTGTCGTAGGACATGTTGGCGTCGACCATGATCTCCGGCGTGAAGCCGATGGCATCGCGAACCGACCCCAGGAGTTCCACTGCGGATTCGATATCGCCGGTGACCCGCAGCTTCATGGCAGTAAATCCATCGGCAACTGCCACCTTGACCTCCTCCACGATCTCCCCTGCTGGCTTAAGCGCGGGGGCGAAGTAGGCGCGGACCTTGGGCTTGGATGCGCCTAAGAGACGGTACACTGGCTGGTTGCTGATTTTTCCCAACAAGTCCCACAGGGCGATGTCAACACCGCTAACGGCATAGGTTTCGATGCCGCGCCGACCCCACATATGTGTGGCATCAAGCATTTCCTGCCAGAGGCCGCCGATATCGCGGGGGTCACGGCCAACGAGCATGGGAGCCAACTGCTGGTTGATGATCGGACCAACCGTGGGAAAGTAGACCGCCGAGAAGCCGGCTTCCCCGATGCCTTCAAATCCCTCGTCTGTCGTGATCTTTACGACGATACCGCCCTTGACTTTGACGGCCATCGCGCCCCATCGCAGTTCTTCGTCCAGGGGGACGCCTAGCGGCGTTGCAGTGACACTGGTTATCTTCATTCGACTTTCCTTCAGTTGGCGGACGGGCTTTGCAGTCCTGATGAGTGGCTGTACTCCAGGCGGCCCCGGCTTCAACATCCGGGGCCGCCCGGTCTTACGTGGCGTGGTTAGTTGGCTTCCCGCTGCAGGTAGGCCACCAGGGCGCCGCCAAAGGCCGGCAGGTCTATAGGGGTCCGGGAAGTGATCACGTTGCCGTCTTCAACGACAGCCGCATCGACCCATACCCCGCCGGCATGGGTGACGTCATCGCGGATGGGCAGGTAGCCCGTCGCGCGGCGGCCATCCTTGAGAACGCCCGCGGAAGCCAAGATCCAGCCGCCGTGACAAATGGCAGCCACCAACTTGCCGGCTTCGTGGGCGGTGCGGACAAGGTCGATCATTTCCGGATGCAGGCGCATGTTGTCCGGGGCAAATCCTCCCGGAACGATGACGGCGTCGAAGTCGGTTCCGGTGACTTCTCCGGCGGCGGCATCCACCTCCATCGGATAGTGCTCTTTTGAGTCGTAGCTCTTCTTGGTGCCGCTGCCAATGACCGATACCTGGGCCCCAGCCTCCTCGAGGCGCAGTTTGGGATACCAGGCTTCAAGGACCTGGTATTCGTCTTCGATCAAAAGGGCGACTTTCTTGCCGGAGAGTGACATGTGTTTATCCCTAAAATTGGTGAGTGTCGGGGTGGGTTAGGAGGCGTCGAGCATCTCGAGGAATTCAATGCTGGTGCGCACGTCCCCATGGTTGGCTTGGATGTTGCGCAGGGATTCCCAGTGCTGGCCGTAGCCGAGA